>DLFX01000404.1:13470-16087 GCA_002482405.1 Firmicutes bacterium UBA7709
GCCAGCCTGGCGTAATCGAGGTACGCGGTGTCGTAGCCGCCGGTATGGTAGACGACGGCATAGCTTCCCCGGGGCCTTCTGTCGTTGGCGGCGCGATATTCGCCCTTGCCAAGCTTCGTAAAAAAGTGGGAGTAGTTATAATACTTTTCGGTAGGGATTTTGTCGGAAGGAATCATGCCGCCGATGGAATAGGCGCTGTAGATATCCAGACCGTGGCAGTAATTGAGATGCTCCGTTACGGCCCGTGCGATCTTCTTGTCGTCGTCGGTGTCGTTGTAGGGGGTAGTGATCAGGTATTCGTCCTCCGGCAGCTCTTCCGTCAGCACCTCGCCGGTGGGAACNNTTATCCGGACCTTGGTGCGGAGCATGTCCTTCAGCCAGGCCAGATCCTCCATCTTCCGGTCTATCTCTATAATCTGCGTTTCCAGAAGGCGGATCAGGTCGCCGGGGCTGCGGTGATCCAGATAAGCCTTGATGCTTTTCAGCGGCATGTCCATTTCCTTCAGGATCGAAATGACCTGAAACACTTCCAGCTGACTGCAGGAATAGTACCGGTAGCCGTTGCCGTCTCTGATCTCCGGTGAAAAGATGCCGATATCGTCATAATGGAACAGGGTCTGTTTTTTGACCTTGCAAAGCCGTGCAAACTCGCCGGTGGTGAAATAGGTGTTTTTCTCGTCCATTACCTTGTTTCTCCTTTCGGAATCCGATTGAAATCCGATCTTTTTATTGACTATACGGTTACCGTATACTTTATCATAACGGAGGGAGGACTGCAATGATAACGGCAGGATAGAGTGATTATGGAATATTTATTTGACAAAGGCGTGACTGCGAGAAAGTTTGCGGCCACTGTAACCCCTTCGGTGATCATGCTGGTTTTTATCGCCTTATATTATCTGATCGACGCAATTTTCGTCGCGAACTTTGTAAATTCGGACGCTCTTGCGGCCATCAACATCGTATATCCCATCACAGGCCTGGGGTGGGGGATCTCCATCATGCTGGCCGCCGGGTCCAGCGCCATTGTGGCAATCAAGATGGGGGAGGAAAAGCAGAGGGAGGCGGATGAAAAGTTCTCTCTGATCTGTTACGTCTCCGTGGTTCTCGGATTAATACTAGTCGTATTCGGATTGATTTTCTGTGAGCAGATCCTCCGGCTGCTGGGCGCCACCGACAGGTTATGGCCCTACTGTATGGACTACGCGTGGATTTTGATCATCGCCCTTCCCGCCGCTTTTCTGGGCGTGTTGCTGGAATATTTTATCCGCGTGGACGGAAGGCCGGGTTTCACCCTGTTTCTGTATTTGTCAGGGGGAATCGTACACTTGTTTTTGGATTATGTGTTTCTCGTCCGCTGGGATTGGGGAATCGAGGGCGCGGGCTGGGCCACCGCGGCGGGTCAGTTCACCGTAATGGCAATCGGCCTCCTGTATTTCATAACCCAGAAGACAAAGCTCGTTTTTGTAATACCGAAATGGGATCTGCGCTATATCAAAAACTCTATGGTGAACGGGTCGTCGGAGATGGTTTCCGAATGTTCCGTCGCCTTTACGGTGTATCTGTTCAACAGGATCGTCCTGGGACTGGACGGCGAGGACGGAGTGGCGGCCCTGAGCATCGTTTTAAACGCCCACTATCTGCTGATCTCGGCGCATCTGGGCTTCGTTACCGGGGCGGGGCCGCTGATCAGCTACTATTACGGGGCGAAGGATTATGAAAAAGTAAATCAATTCCTGAGGTATTCCAGAACGTTTATCCTGGTTTCCTCTGTGGGGGTAGCGCTGCTGGCGCTGGCGGAAGCGCCTCTGCTGGCAAGGGTGTTTGTGGATGCGGACACGGAGGTCTATCACATCGCGGTCCGGGGGATTCGGATGATCTCCGTCGCGTTTCTGTTTACGGGTATCAACGTGTTTGCCCTGGGTTTCTTTACCGCCTATGGGAACGGGATTATCGCGGCGTTGATTTCCCTGAGCAGGGGGCTGGTCATGGTTGTCATCGGAGCTGTGACGCTGCCCCGGGTCTTCGGGATAGACGGCGTGTGGCTGACGGTGGGCTTCGCTGAAATCGCGACCCTTGCTTTGACCCTATTCATGCTGCGCAGGTACAAGGACGTATACCATTACAAGTTTACCTGAACCTTCCCAAGGGTATAATCAATTTGACTGAATAGGTTTCCTATTGTAAAATAGGCATAGGAAAACGAAAGAAAAAGCTGGCGGGGAGAAGCGATGAAGGATAAATTCGGCAGAGAAATCAGCTATATGAGAATATCCGTTACAGACCGGTGCAATCTGCGGTGCAGGTATTGCATGCCGGCGGAAGGGGTCGAAGACCTGGGCCACGAAAATATCCTGTCCTTTGAGGACATTGAGAGGATCGTGAAAGCCTCGGCCGCCCTTGGAATTACAAAATACCGGCTCACCGGAGGGGAGCCTCTGGCGCGGAAGGGCATCGTAAGCCTAGTGGAGGCTCTTTCGAAAATAGAGGGCGTCGGAGAGCTGGCCATGACCACAAACGGCACCATGCTGGCGCAGCACGCGGAAGCGCTGAAAAACGCGGGACTGCAGCGGGTCAATATCAGCGTCGATTCCCTGATCTATCATAAATACGAAGA
>DLFX01000223.1 GCA_002482405.1 Firmicutes bacterium UBA7709
GCACGATATCCGCTCCGAACCGGCGGGTCAGATCCTCCCTTAGCTTCAGGTGATAGTCGACGCAGCCGCTATCGATTGCCCTATTCTGACACATGTTGCGCATGCTGGTTTCCAGCTTCAGAACGCCCAGGCAGGGAATATCGCCTTCCAACGCCGCATACAGTGCTTTTCGGAATTCTGGGTCCAGCAGCTNNTCCACCCCGCCGATCTCGTCCAGCAGGATCAGCTTTTTCCCTTTGTTTTCCCGCAGATAGATTGCCGCCGTACCGGCGAAAAGATCCGGTTTTGCCTCGGTTTTTTCTCCGTCAAAGTATAAAAAGACGCCAGAGAGTTCCGGCGAATATTCTGCGGTCAAAGCCATGGCCTCCTCAGGGGGAGCGATCCGAAACCCAACAGTCCTTTCGGAGCTGTCCAGCAGCCGCTGACTGCTGAATCCTCCCGTCTGGGACAGATGATCCCTGATTCTCGATCTGATCAGTGTCGATTTTCCTTCCTGTATGGGTCCTTCTAAAAATAAATGCTTTATCATAAATAAATTATTTGTGATGATCGACGTCCGTCCAAACTGATTCTGCCAATCAATCTAAACAAAAACTAACTATAATTAACTAAAACTGATTATCTTCAGATTATCACGTTTTATAGGTTTGTTCAATCTTTTTTATTGGCGCGGGTTTGGTCCACTTTGAGAAAGCGGCACCTGCAACCCCACCTGTCATTCAAATTCCGGCACCAATTCCACATACAGATCCGGAAATTCCTTCTTCAATTCCGCATCCAACTCGTTCCGTGCTTTTTTGATCGCCGATACCGAGATCATATCGCTTGAGCCGTTGAAATAAATGCTGATCCATATTTTGCGGCCTGTTTTGATGATATCGTATTCCGTCTCCTTGAATTGAAAATCCTTTAATGTTTCCTGCCCGATTTCTTTAATACGGGTCACAGTATCTTCATCCGGCGCGATCAGGAACAGATCTCTGATCCCGGAAACCGCCGTTTTGATAGGCATGGGGAGGATCATCACCGACAGCGCGATTGCGACGGCCTGGTCCAGATACGGCGCGAACCGCTCCATCCAATCCGTCTGTATGATGGCCGGCAGGATAAAGGCCACCGCCAGACCCACGCTGGCAACAGTGTCGATGATCCAGGAGCTGATTTCAGCTTTTACGATGGCCGAATCCACATCCTTATTCATTTTGATCATAGCAAGGATGATCGCGCCGCAGACAGCCGCCGCGGCTAATTCAAAAATCGCGATCTCGGTGAACGCGACGTGATTTCCGCCTTTTAAAATGATCTGAATGCTGTTCATCACCAACCCTATGGTGACGGCGGTCATCATGGCTCCTTTTATTGTAATAAAGATCGCTTCTGACTGGGAATAGCCAAAAGGATGCTTTTCGGAAGTAGGCTTGTAAAGTACCGGAATGAGCTTGATAGAAATCAGGACGGTCACAAAGTCGGCTGCGCCATAGACCGCGTCCATCAGAATGGACTGGGAGGAAGTGATCAGGGCCATGAGTCCTTCCGCGAGGATAAAAAACACGACTCCGGCCATGGAAACATTTAAAACACGTTTTTCCGCTTTAATTCTTTTTTGTTCATTACTCATAAAAATCCTTTCGATCTAAAAAATTTTAATATTATTATATCATAAACGCAGAGCATTTATGATATAGGGCCATGAGCCTTCTGCCTTCGGCGAAATTCCGGCGCGGCATTGAATCTGTATAATATCTGCGTATGCAGATATTATACCATGTGAGGCTGCTCTGTAAACAGAACACCGGGAACGCTTTTAAAATCAACATACGCCCTCCTGCGGCATATTATAGAAGCAGTTCAAGTGTTGAGCAATTCATGCGTTAAGGAGGCCGTCAAAATGGTAAGAGAAAATGACAGCAATACGATTACATATGAGCAGATGAACCTGATCAATAAATTGAGAACTCTCATGATGGAATTTATCATGTGGTCAAGGGCATTTATTACAAGTGTGGCGTCGGGCTTTGGAGATGTTGAGGCAGTTGGGCTCAGATTATATCAACTTCCCGTGGATATCGGAAACGTTTTCGAAGTGTTTTTCGGGCAGGAAATCGGTTCCCAGATCGAACGTTTTTTAACGGATCAATTATTGCTGGCGGCTGGGATACTCAGGGCGCAGGTACAGGGAGATACGGAAACCGTCGACGCGGATACGCTAAGGCTGTATCAAAGCGGGGATGAAATGGCCGCTTTTTTGGCTCAAATCAACCCCTACTGGGATCAGCAGACCTGGTCCGACCTGTTCGCGCAGTTTCTGAGGACCAAAATTGCGGAAACGCTGGCAATCGGTTCCGGCGCTTTTCAAGAATCCATCACCGTGTCTGAAAATCTCCGGGATCAGGCATTAAATATGGCAGATTACATGGCGGAAGGGATCATACGGAATTTTTGCTAAAGAGAAAGGAGCTGAACGTAAGCGCTCTTTGATCGCTTGCGTCCAGCCCCGCATTGCTAAAAGGTAAGCTTTACCTTTCCGTTATTCGTAAAGACGTAATCCGGAGATGGGATATACGGCGGAACGTACGGCGGATAAACGTAAATAGAATATGTTCCGCTCAGCGGCTGGAGGCTCAGGTCTTCCGCAATGTCCATTGCCTTTACCTTATAGACATACCCACTGTCTGCATCATGTCCGAAATTAACACTGACATCCGTTACCTCTAGTGTCATGGCGCTGGTGTTATCGCTTCCCAACAGATAAAAGTCCGGGTAGACGTCCGGTGACCCATCCGCACCTTTTATAACAGGGATAGGCTTTTCCAAGGTAATTATAAAGGTGTCTTGTTCCACTGTATATACGTATGTCTTATCTGCGCCTGATACAATGGCATTGTCCATATCCGGAGCGTCTGCTATGATCACATAGGGCGTCATATTTCCGTCCTGATCTGTTGACTCGAGCTCCATTGCATCTGTGACGGTTTCCTCATCCGGAACTGTCAAGCCAATCAACTCAGTATCACTTCCAACAGAGTATACCAGATCCAGGCTTCCATTTACAGGAGCGTTCAATGCCCCAAGCAGTTCATCCGCGGTAGTGCCATTTGCCACGACGAGGCTGTAGGGCGTAGGATCTCCGGGATAGCTCGGCGCGGATTTATACTTGACGACGCTATAATCGGTTACGGTTGGCTGTGACGCCGCGTATACTATATTTCCCTTGAAGATGGTCATCATCACGTTGGTTTTTCCGATATCTTTCGGGGCCACCTTCTGCAGATCCTTGTCCAGCACCACCATATCGGCGGATTTACCTACTTCGATGGAGCCGGTCACGTTCTCCAGGAACATGGCGTAGGCTCCGTTGATGGTCACAGCCTGAATCATGGTCTTGA
Organism: Firmicutes bacterium UBA7709; assembly: GCA_002482405.1. The sequence goes on from DLFX01000223.1 coordinate 3,387, forward strand.
GGCTGGCCTTTTCACTGGCCGCGCCCAAAGGTGTGCGGTACATCGGATTTCTTTGCATGTCCGGCGTATACGCGACAGCGGGATCATCGTAGGGAAGGGTCCGGGTCATTCCGATCTGAATGGAGGTCAGGGGAGCGTTGGGTTGGGTTACGGGCCAGTCGCTGCCTCCCGCCATGATGACACCCTTATCGATGAGACTCTGCATGGGATAGCATGCCTCAGTCTTTTCTTTCCCGCAAGCCGGCCAATACATCGTGAAATATGGATCCTTCACCATCCAGAAGGGCTGGGGGATTCCGATGACCCCAAGGTCCGCCATTCTTTGAGCGTCGTCAGATCCACTGCTCTGATCGACGTACTGCAGATGGGTGATTGAATTTCTATGGGCGGTGTCTCCCTGAGCCCTGGCATTCTGGAACGCGTCAAGGAATTCATCAAGGGCTGCGTCTCCCATGGAATGGCAATGGATCTGAACGCCGTTCTTTTCCAGCTGATCACAGAGATAGTTCAACTGATCCACAGGCCACACCGCGTTAACGGAAGTTGGATTTTGTTTCATATACGTGGTCGGTCCGCCGCCGTCTCCATAGATCTTAACGAAGTTCATCCGGAACAGATCTCCGCCGGACGTATGCTTCACCGCGCTGGCCTTTGCAAAATCGTCCAGTTCCTTCTTCGTCGCGGGATCGTCAATGCTGGCAAAGTTCGAGCCATCTATGACTGGGGACGATAAGTAGCCTCCCCGGAATCTCATGGTCAAGGCTCCTTCGCTGGCAAGGTTTTCATAGGCCGCCCTGGCGTTCTCCGACACCTCCGGGTCCTGGTTCAGTGTCAGGCCGTAGGAATTGGCCATTTCCTGATAAGCCGGGATCCCCACTTCATACTGCCACTCCGCGTTGTCATAATTATTTCCAGCCGGATCACCTGCAAGAACCATGTGGATGGCGCTGTTTTCATGGAAGATGCCGGTGGGTTTATCATTAACGTCTCTTATAATCTGTCCCCCTGGCGGATCCGGCGTTTTACCATCTTTATCAATCCCGGCCAATTCTATCGCCTTATCATTAGCCCAGGCGATGTGGTGAGATGAATCATACAATACCACCGGAATCTCGTCACCAGTCGCGTCATTCAGCGCATCGTGAGCGGCTATCATTCCGGCTTCCTGCAATGTATCCCAGCCGTTCCCCATAATGTAGGAAGGCTTCTCCGCCGCTATCCAGTTCTCAATTGCCGTTACGACCTGAGCCGGCGACGGAGTCGCGTACAAGCTTAGGTCGAATATGTTGGAGGCCATGGCCTTTGCGTGGGCATGTGAATCTGCAAAGCCGGGGAGCAGCATCTTGCCGTCAAGATCAATCTCTTGGGTAGTTCCCGACTTAGTATAGGATCTCGCGCCCGAATCAGTGCCGACGTAGATGATTTTCCCGTCTTTGACTGCAACCGCCTGGGAGGTCGTGGCAGGTGTTTCTGCTGAGGTTCCATTGACCGAGTAAACGACTCCGTCATACAGCACCATATCCGCATATGTGGATCCGCCGCCGCTGTGGTGACCGCTTCCGCCACTGCCGCTGCTGACAGAGCCACCGGTTGAGATAGCGGGGGGCGTCACGGTCGATGTCTCAGGCTGCGCCTTATACTGGAGCGCCTTGTACAGCAAAACCGCGGCCTCGGCTCTCGTGATGATGCTGCCCGCCCGGAAGCTGCCGTCGGCGTATCCGTTCATAATACCGGAAGCCACCAGCGCTCCGATGGCGCCTTTGCACCAGTCGGGGATTTGATCAGCGTCAGTAAAGCCCACCGTCCCGGACACATTGTCCGCCAGCTTGTTTAATCTTGCCATGATAACGGCCACCTCCTGCCGGGTAATGGTATTGTCAGGTCTCATGGTGCCGTCGGGATATCCGCTAATATATCCTGCCGCCCTTGCCTGGCTGACCACGTCCGCATACCATGCGTCCGGCGTTACATCCGTAAAGCTGACCTCTGATTTTGCGGTGAAGTTGAATGCCCTGTTGATGATAGCCATGAATTCAGCACGGGTGATCTGCTGGTCCGGCTTGAAGCTCCCGTCCTGATAGCCGTTGAAATAGCCTTTGTCCATCATGCTTTCAATCTGAGCTTTCGCCCAGTGATTGGAAATGTCTGACGCCTGTCCGGCAAGGGCCGTCCCCGGAATCATCGTGATGAGCAGTGCGAAAACGCACAGGAAAGACAGCGCTTTCCTTCCCATTCGGTTCTTTCTTTTCAAAGTGTTCCCTCCTTTAATAGATTGTCAATAATTCCCATTGCGTCAACCCTCAATCTGCTTGATCGATTGGAAGGGTTTTTATCATGGCAATAATGTCTCCACCATTGCGGATAAACGAATCTCTGATAACCTGAAAAGCAAGCCTCTTTCTTCGCCGTCTTTTTATTTCACCATATAGGCATTGTAGCAAATCTCGCCGGTAGTTTTGAACCCGATCACCGCAAAGGCGATGATGCCGTTCATCCATTTATACTTTTCCGCTCCGGTTTCAAAGAAGAGATGCTGGCGGAAATAATAGGTCGCCGGATCGAGGAACTCCCCTCTCGATTCCATCTCCATCTGCTCCGGCGTTTCGATGCACCTTCCGTTT
>DLFX01000353.1:0-5849 GCA_002482405.1 Firmicutes bacterium UBA7709
CCTGGTGGTTTCTCCGGATGAAATCAATAAGGAGAGCCCGTACCTGAAGAACAACATCGCTTTTACCAACTACGCCTACGACCTGCAGAATGTCACGGTGAAGAATTTCCCGGCAACAAATGATCTGACCAAGCAGGATATCGCAAATAATATGGGGACGATTCAGAACATCAGGATCAACGATTTTGAGCCGGCAAAAAAGTTCTACAATCAGACCCAGGCCATCAGACTGTATTATCAGTTTAACGATGTCGATGTCGACCGGTATACGGTCAACGGGGAATATACCCAGACATATCTGTCCGCCAGAGAAATCGACGAAACAAAGATCAGACAGGAATGGATCAACAAGCATTTGAAGTATACCCACGGTTACGGCATCACTCTTTCCCGGGTCGATAAAGTTACCGCCAGCGGACAGCCTGACATGCTTGTGGACAGCATCCCGCCGGTTTCCGACGCAAAAGAGATCAAGATCGACAGACCGGAGATCTATTTCGGAGAACTGACCAACGACTATATTCTGACCAATACCGATGAACAGGAATTTGACTATTCCAGCAGCGGAGAGGACAACAACTACGCCACTTACAAAGGAAACGCGGGAATCAAGCTGAACGTTTTCAACCGCGCCTTGTTCGCGATCCGGGAACAGAGCCTGAAGCTGCTGGTATCCACCAACATCGACAGCAACTCCAAGATCGTGATCAACAGAAATATCATGAACAGAGTGCAGAAGATCATGCCGTTCCTCACGTACGACAAGGATCCCTACATCGTAACGGTGGATGGAAAGCTGTACTGGATCATCGACGCGTATACCACCAGCAGCTATTATCCGTATTCCGAGCCCTTTAATCCGGCCACCAGCAATGTCAACTATGTCCGCAACTCGGTAAAGGTCGTCATCGACACATACAACGGAGCTACCAACTACTATCTGGTCAACGATCAGGATCCAATAGCCAATACCTATGCGAAGATCTATCCGAAGCTGTTCAAGACCTTTGACCAGATGCCGGCGTCGCTGCAGAAGCATATCCGGTATCCCAACGCGATGTTTGAAATTCAGGCGAACGTCTATAAGCGTTACCACATGAAGGATGTCAAGGTGTTCTATCAGGGCGAGGATTTATGGGAGATTTCCAATGAGATCCTCGGCACCAAGGAAGTGCCGATGACGCCGCAGTACTACATCATGAAGCTGCCGGGAGAAAGCGATGTGGAGTTCATCAACTCCATCCCGTATACGCCTACCGGCAAGCGGAATATGACGGGACTGCTGGTGGCGAGAAACGACGGAGAGCATTACGGAGAGCTGGTTCTTTACCAGATGCCAAAGGATATTTTCGTCGACGGGCCGATGCAGATTGAATCGCAGATCGATCAGAGCCCCGAGATTTCCAAGGAGTTTTCCCTTTGGAACTCCGCCGGGTCCACCTATATCAGAGGAAATCTGTTCGTCATCCCTATCGAGGATTCACTGGTTTATGTAGAGCCGGTTTATCTGGAGGCTTCAAATACCGGAAGTCTGCCTGAAGTCAAAAGAGTTATCGTCTCCTATGGCAACCGGATCGCTTATGAACCGACCTTGGGAGAGGCGTTGGATTCGCTCTTTGGTTCGGGAACAGGCACTCCGCTGACTCCCGGCGAGGCGGTCAATCCGGAAGAGACCGGGGCCCTGAGCACCGACGAATTGATCCGTCTGGCTAACGAGGCATATGAAAATGCCGTGTCGGCGCAGAAGAGCGGAGACTGGGCGGCTTACGGGCAGTACTGGAATCAACTGAAGGATTACCTGACCCGGCTGATGCCGGAGGAACCCGCCGAGAATCAGCAGATTCCGACGGAAGGAACAAAATAAAATAAAACGGGAGGCGGATCATGGATTTGCCTCCCGTTTTTTCATCTGAAAATTATGCTTCCTGCATAGCCGACATCAGGGCTGGAATCAATTGCTTCTTTCGGGAAACGACGCCCAGAAGGTGGAGCGTGTCGCCGTCAGCCGCGACTTTGAACGCAGCCTCGGCAGTCTCTCTGGCATCTTCGCCGTAATAGAGAAGCTCCGTGGATTCTTCCAGAATATTGGTCAGCATGATAAACAGCATTTTAAGATCATTTCTCCTGAACGAAGTATCGAGATAAGAGAGCAGCTTCACCTTTGCGTCCTGCAGCTCCGCCGTGTTCATAAAGGTATTCTGTCCGACGGCAAAGCTTATTCCGCTTACGGAGTAGGTCTTGAAATCCTGATACAGCATCTCTTCCGGCGTCTTATGCTTCAGGCTGCTGCCTGCGTGAAACAGCTCCTCCGCGTATTCCTTGATCTGAATTCCGGCGATGGCCGCCAGGGCCTCCGCGGCTTTTCGGTCGTCTTCAGTGCAGGTGGGGGAACGGAACATCAGCGTATCCGTTATGATGGCGGAGCAGAGAAGCCCGGCTATGTCAGCCTTGATTTCGGCCCGGTTTTCCAGATACATCTGGTAGACGATGGTTGCCGTACAGCCCACAGGCTGATTGCGGAAGAAAACCGGCGAGATGGTCTCCAGACTCCCCAGCCTGTGATGATCGATGATCTCTATGATTTCCGCGGTTTCCAGCCCGTCCACCGCCTGGGATTTTTCGTTGTGGTCCACCAGAATGATCCGCTTTTTCTGGACGTCCAGGAGAGATCTCCGGGAAATCATTCCGAAGTAATCTCCGTGAAGGTCCAGCACAGGAAAGTCGCGGTGGCGGACCTTTGCCATGATGCCTTTGACGTCCTCTGTGAAATCGCCGGTTTCAAAGGTGATCAGATTGTTCGTCTTCATAAAATAGCTGATGGGCGTGCTCTGGTTGATGAGGCGCGCCGCTATGTAGGTGTCGTAAGGAGTGCTGATGACATGGCAGCCGTTTTCCTCGGCAAGCTTCCTGATGGTCTTGGAAACCGGGGCGCCGGTACAGATGATGATGCAGCCGGCCTTCATCTCGATGGCACAGAGCTGGGACTCGTAACGGTTGCTTAAAACGATGATGTCTCCGGGGTCGATGAAGGACTCCAAGGTGTCGGGGTTGGAAGCGGCGATGAGGATTTTGCCCTCTTCCACGATATCGTCCTCATTCCCCACCAGCATGGCTCCTTCAAGGGTTTCTATAATATTTCTGTAGCACGTCCTTGCCGTGGCAAGGATTCGGTTGTCGTAGATATCCATGTTGGCGGTGGCGATGTCCTTTACCGAAATGATACCCTCCAGACGCTTCCCGCAGGTGACGGGCAGGGTGGCGACATTCAGATCCCGCATCAGGTTCCAGGCCTTTTTTAAGGAGAAGCTGTTCTGAACGCCCTCGGTTTTCCTGATATCGATATCCCTGACCTGGGTCCCCACGTCCTGGATGTATTCCGGGATTTCAACGTGAAATTTCTCCAGCACGAACTTCGTCTCATCGCTGAGGTCGCCGGCCCGCTTCGGGATGTGCTCATCTTGTGAGATCTGATTCTTCAGATTAGCGTAAGCGATGGCTGAACAGATGGAATCCGTATCCGGATTTTTATGTCCGACCACTATAACTCTCCGATTCATTTATTTATTTTCTCCTTCGCTGATACTGCGCTTCAAGATTTGACGGTATGCTTTAAACGCGGCGGGCAGAGCCAGCCGTTCTTCAAGGTGATCCGTTTCAACCCACTGGAAGCCGTAATCCGACTGCCCGGCCTCCGCTGATGGGCTGCCGTAATCCGGCTGGCTTTCGGCTATGAAAGCCGCTCCGCTTTCAGCAGGCCCTTCGCTCTCTATATATGCGAGATATCCGGTCATCTCCCATTCGATATGGGTGAAGATATGCTTCGCTTTTTTCAATTTGACAAGGGAAGAAACCGTCAGGCCGCCGAATTCCAGGATCTGGAGGACCTCTTCCTCTCCCAGATTCCCGTCGTAATTGGGAAACTCCCATAGCCCGGCGAGCAAGCCGGTGTCGGGCCGCTTCCTGAGGGCCACGCGAAATGCCGCTCCCAATTTTTCTGTCGGCGGCTCTGGCTCGGACGGCGGCACATTTGATTTGACCCGCAGTGTTTCCACGCGGTTTAAAAGGATCAGGACGGTCTTTTTTTCCACCTTTCGGGGCGGTTTTCCCTCCTTTACGGGGAATTCCGTTATCCGGTCCTGTATCCGGGCTTCACATAGAAAGGCCAGAGGGCAGGATTCGCATTTCGGCAATCCGTTGGGCAGGCATACCGTCGCACCCAATTCCATCATCGCCTGGTTGAAGTCCCCGGGGCGGTCTTTGGGAATGATTTCTCTGACCCAGCCGGTCAGCATCGACTTCGCCGCGGCGGTTCCGATATCCGCACCTTCGGCAGTCAGCCTTGTGACGACTCTCAGGACGTTGCCGTCGACGCAGGGGACAGGAAGCTGAAACGCGATGGAGCCGATGGCTCCGGCGGTGTATTCCCCGATGCCGGGCAAGGTGAGAAGCTCTTCAAAGGAAGCGGGCAGACTGCCGCTGTATTTCTCCGCGATGAGCTTTGCCGTCCGGTGGATGTTCCGCACCCGGCTGTAGTAACCGAGGCCCTCCCATAGCTTCAGGACTTCCGCCTCGGAAGCGCGGGCCAGAGAGAGAAGGTCGGGAAAAGCCTTCATCCAGCGGTCGAAGTAAGGCTTGACGGCCTCTACCCGGGTCTGCTGAAGCATGATTTCCGATATCCATACTCTGTAGGGTTCCGGGTTTTCCCTCCAGGGCAGGACCCTGGCGTTGGCATCGTACCATTGAAGCAGTGGGCCTGGTATCTCTGATAAGCGTCTTGTATTGTCGGTCTGGCCGCCGCAGCCGCGGCGGCCGGTTTCATTATTTTTCATCTGATTCATACCGATATTGTAACACGGCGGGATGGACGCCGCAAAGGATTTTAGGAACAGTTACCTGCCTGCTTATGAAAATGCCCTTTTCCGAATAGCGTCCGTTATAAGAAAATGCCCGTTTTCATTGGGATGAATCCCGTCCTCGCAGAGATACTGGCTGTAATCCTCCTTATTCAGAAACTCCGAGCGGATATCGATCAGCGGGATGCTCTCCGCCTCCGCCAGCTCTTCCACAGCCTTGCTGTACAGCTCCTGCCACCGGTAGATCGTCTCCACGCTGCCAAGGAAAATCATAATATTTTCCTTGTTCAGGCCATTGCTGACCCATCGAAAATACCGGTTCGGATCGATGGGCGGCAGGTTCAGCAAAACCGGATTTCCTCCGTTTTGGCGGACGCAGCCGATCAATTCCGCGTATTTCTCGCGAAACAGGGGGATCGGAGTATTGCAGAAGTGACGTGAAAAAGGGTCCTCGGCGACCTGAGCCCAATTGTAATCGCAGTCGTTTCCGCCGAATTCCAGAATGGTATAATCAAAGCGGTCCAGTTCCCCTTCATGGCGCTTCAATATTTCGCTTCCTGCCGATATGGTGCAGCCGAAGCGGGCAAAATTGGATATGAGGATATTCTGCTGACGTCCGATGACGTTGGTAAAGCTTTCCTTCAGCAGGCTGTACTTGTTTTTAACCGCGTCGAAGACGACGCCCTTCGCCACGGAATCCCCGAAAACACAAGCGGAATTGATCATAGAAACACCCCTTTTTGAGAAAGATATATCCGTACTCCGAAACCCATACGTGTTATGGAGTACTGTGTAATGTAATATTTAATATTATATTATGCAATTAACTGGATTTCAATACCTTTCCTTCAATTCTATTTAAATCATTGCCGATTTGTGATAAAATTATAACGTTAGAGATTTTCAGCGCGAAAAACCGGGCAAGTGCGGCGTTCCAGGCGGAATGCTGAAATTTTGAATGGGAGAGATCAAAATGAAGGAATTAGCCGAACTGAT
>DLFX01000353.1:5895-7272 GCA_002482405.1 Firmicutes bacterium UBA7709
GCATTCCCTTCAGCCGGAAGGGGATCAGCTGACCGGCGCCATGATCAACAATTACATCAAAAGCGGACTTCTGCCCCGGGCAAACGGAAAAAAATATACCAAGGATCATCTGGTTTACCTCACCGCCATCTGCTCCCTGAAGCAGGTGCTCAGCATGGGGGAAACCGATGAACTGCTGAAGCTCCAGCCGGACATCGCCGACGCCAAACGGTTTTATGAAGATTATCTGAACAAGATGGAAAGGGCGTTTCAGGAGACCGCGGAACGCCTTGACGAAAACGGCACGAAGGAACAGCTCGCCGCAGCGGCCCTCGAGCTGGCGATTTCCAGCTATGCCCAGAAGCTGGCCTGCCAGCGGATTCTTGACCTGATGAAGGAAAAGGAACCGCTCAAGAAGGGCAAGTAGTTTTAAAAGTTATTTCCGAACGATCCTTGTAATCAGACGGAATAATTCATAGCCGAAGAGAATGCTTCCGATTTCCATTGGCGCCGAACTGCTGTAAAGCCAAGGCGGAACGTGGAGCCGAACCTGCCCCACGCCTGTTTGAGATAATAAATAAGGGATGAAAAAAGCTGTGGCGATGTAGAGCGCAGGGAGTCCCACAAGCAGGAATTCCGCAGCAGCCGTCTGTGCGGTTCTCTGAAATCCGCTGCTGACAGTCACCAGCAGGAAGAAAATCCCGCCTAGCAGCATCAGCAGGCCGAGGGATACGAAGAAGGAAGGAAATGCGTTCATTGTCCGCCCGACATATAGCTTTAGCATAGATGAGATCTTGCCAAACCCGCATAAGAACGCGAAGAACAGAACGTCCCATAAAATATAAAACATGATTTGTTTTTTCATTCATCCCAACCCCTTTTATTATTTTTTCAATGAACCCAGGATGCCACGAATCAGCGTCCTGCCCACCTCTCGGCCCACGGTGCTGAATACCGCGTTGGTTGCCTTTTCCAGCGGAGTCTGCCGGGTATAACCCCTGCCTGAAGATTTTCTCGTTTTCTGTACCTTTTCCTTTTCCTTTGCTCCCGTCTTTTCCTCTTCGCGCTTCCTGTTCTGAAGCTGTTCAAAGGCGGATTCCCGATCCTCTTCCCGTTCGTACTTGTCGCTCACAGCGGAAGCCGCCATGATCTTTTCCCGTGCGTCGTCGTCGATGGTTCCGAACTGGCTTTGGGGAGGCAGAACAAAGGCGCGCTCCACAACGCAGGGCCGGCCCTCTTCGTCCAGGCAGGAAATCAACGCCTCTCCGGTTCCAAGCTCGGTAATGACCGCCGCCGTGTCAAAGGCCGGATTGGGCCGGAAGGATTCCGCCGCCGCCGTGACATTTTTTATTTCCGCCGGGGTATAAGCGCGCAGCGCGTGCTGAATGCGGTTTCCAA
>DLFX01000345.1:0-9130 GCA_002482405.1 Firmicutes bacterium UBA7709
CGCGGAGCTCATCGATGCCAACCGGAGCCTGCTGGCGAGGATTCTGGCGGACGTAACGCCGGGGGACCTGCAGTACACCTTCTTTACCAGCTCCGGGACGGAAGCGGTGGAATGCGGGCTGAAGATGGCCACGCTGGCTACGGGAAGACATTATTATGTGGCGTTTAAAGGAGATTTTCACGGAAAGACCCACGGCTCCCTTTCCCTGACATCGAAGGAGCACTTCAGGGGACCGTTCCTTCCGCTGCTGCAGGGAGTCAGATTTGCGCCTTTCGGAGATCTTGAGTACCTGGAAAAAATGCTCGATATCATGGAGTTTACCGGAGAGCTTCCCGCGGCCATCGTCTACGAGCCCATTCAGGGTGAAGGCGGCGTCAATATTCCGCCGGATGAATGGATTCCCGGAATCAGAAAGCTTTGTGACAAATACGATATCATGATGGTGGCAGATGAGGTCCAGGCGGGCATGGGGCGCACGGGATATCTGTTCGCAACGGATTATTCCAAGGTGGCGCCGGACATCCTCTGCCTGGGCAAATCCATATCAGGAAGCGTTGTGCCGCTTTCCGCCTGCGTATGTACGGAACGGGCATTTAGAGGAATGTTCCCGGATCCGCTGCTTCACAGCACTACCACGGGAGGGAACCCGCTGGCTACCGCCGCCGGTATCGCCGCTTTCCATGTAATCCTTTCCGAGGATCTGCCCGGAAGAGCGCAAAAGTCCGGTGCAATCTACATGGAAGGGCTGGAAAAACTCCATCGGAAATATCCCCAGCTGCTGACAACCTACCGGGGCAGAGGACTTATGATCGCAATGGAATTCTGCGACGGCGACCTTGGATATGAAGTCGTCTATGAGGCCTTTAACAGAAAGCTTCTGCTGTCGGGCTCCCTGATCAACGCCAAGACCATCCGTATCGAACCGCCCCTTAACATTACGGAAGAGCATGTCCGAAAGTCTCTTGAGATTCTGGATGAATCCATGGCCATCGTATATGCGAAGCATTTTAAGTAGTGCGGAAAATCGGACAGCTGTAAGGAAAACCGTACAGTCAAAGGGACAGTTGTGCGGAAAACCAGACGGGAATTACAGCGCATTCTTTATGGTGGCATAGATTTTGCGTCGGATGTGATGTATAGAAGATTATTTATGCTGAAAAAGGAGATGTGGAATATGGATATGGTTGAATATGTTTCGGATATCATTGAAAAGGGCAGAAAGGCACAGCGGAAATTTGAGTCATATAATCAGGAGCAGGTTGACCAGGTCGTCAGGGCGGTGGGAAAAGCGGTCTACGACAACGGTGAGGAGCTTGCCCGCCTTGCGGTGGATGAAACCGGAATGGGCAATTTCGAAGATAAGATCATGAAGAATAAGGGCAAGGCCATGGCGGTCTGGAATCATTTAAAGGGAAAAAAGAGCGTCGGCATTCTTCGGTATATTGAGGAGGAGGGGATTGTCGAAGTCGGCAAACCCATCGGAATCATAGGAGCGGTTACGCCGGTCACAAATCCGGTCATGACTCCGATGCACAATGCCATGATCGCACTGAAGGGCAGAAATTCCATCGTGATATGTCCGCATCCGAGCGGAAAGGAAAGCGGAACGAAAACAGTGGAGTACATAAACAAGTACCTGAAGGAACTGGGAGCGCCGGAGCATCTGGTTCAGGTGATCCCGGAGCCCACCTTGGATATTTCCAATCTGGTCATGAAGATGACGGATGTCTGCATTTCCACCGGAGGACCCGGCATGGTGAAGGTCGCATACAGCAGCGGAAAACCGGCCTTTGGAGTAGGAGCCGGAAACAATCAGTGCCTCATCGACGAGGACGCCGATATCAAAGACGCCGTACCGAAGATCATCAGAGGCAGGATCTACGACAACGGCGTGCTCTGCACCTGTGAGCAGAGCATCATCATGCCGGAGAGCAGGTATGGCGAAATCATCGATGAGTTTGCAGCGCAGGGAGCATATTATGTTTCCTCTCCTGACGAGGTCATGGCGCTGAGAAAGAAGGTATTTCCGGAAGGCGCGCTGAACAAGGGCTGCGTCGGTTTAAGTGCTGCGAGAATCGCTGAAATGGCGGGAATCAAAGTGGATCCTTCCACGAAGCTGCTGATCGTGAAAGCAGACGGCCCCGGAAAAGCGGACCCCTTCGCGAAGGAAAAGCTGTTCCCGATCCTGGCGGCGTATCCGTATAAGACGTGGCNNCCATCGTAAACGCGAACCTCGACGTTGAAGGCAAGGGCCACAGCATGGTCATTCACTCCTTCAATAAGGAGCACATCGAATATGCCGCGGAAAACATTCCGGTTTCCCGATTCCTGGTCAACGGGATCGGCTCCAGCGGACTGGGAGGAGCTTACACCAACGGACTCGCTCCCACGGGCACCCTGGGCTGCGGATCATGGGGCAACAACAGCCTCAGCGAAAACCTCAGCTACAGGCATCTGATCAACATCAGCCGGATCGCCTATACGAATCCTGACGCACATATCCCGACTCCGGAGGAAATCTGGGGTTGAAGATAAATCCTTAAAAAATACCGCGGCATTCCCACGATTCAGATGCCGCGGTATTTTTATCACAGGGGAAAAATTATCTTGCATAGAGGGAGTACAATCTATAGAATAAAAAAGGTTGAAAAATTGAAAAGACGAAACGATTGAAGGAGATTTCAACATGAACATGAGCGAATACGGAAATAAATGCGTCACGGCAGACGAGGCCGTAAAGGTGATCAAAGACGGAGACTGGGTGGAATTTGCCTGGGGAGCGAGCCAGGCCGGACTGCTGGGCGAAGCGATCAGCCGCCGGAAGGAAGAGCTGCACGATGTAAACCTCCGCGGAGGCGTGCTTTTAAAGCCGCTGCCGTTTATAGAAAACGATCCGGAAGGAGAGCACTTCACCTGGAACAGCATGCATATGGGCGGCTATGAGCGCAAATTGGCGGGGAAAGGCATGGCGTACTACCTTCCCATCAAATATTCCGAGCTCCCGCGGTATATCCGGGAAAACTGCTCCACGGACGTTGTGGCGATCCAGGTTGCTCCCATGGATGAATACGGGTATTTCAGCTTCGGTGTTTCCATATCCCATTACGCGGCGGCAATTGACAGAGCCCATACCGTGATCGTTGAAGTCAATGAGGATATGCCCAGGGTCCACGGCGGCTATGAGCACACGATCCACATTTCCCAGGTTGATTACATCGTTGAGGGCGGGCATCAGGGGCTTCCCATCCTGCCTTCGGCGGAACCCTCTGAAATCGACAAGCAGATAGCGAATCACGTGCTGTCTGAGATCCATGACGGGGCCTGCATTCAGCTTGGGATCGGCGGCATGCCCAACGCCCTGGGGAAGATGATCGCGGAATCGGATCTGAAGGATCTGGGCGTACATACGGAGATGCTGGTGGACAGCTTTGTGGATATGGTGGAAGCCGGAAGGGTGACCGGACTGAAGAAGAACATCGACAAGGGCAGGATGGCCTATTCCTTTGCCGCCGGCTCCCAAAAACTCTACGATTTTATGAAGGATAACCCGTCCGTCGCGGCTTATCCGGTGGATTACACCAACCATCCTTTCATCGCTTCCCAGATCGATCAGCTGATCTCCATCAACAGCGCTGTGGAAATCGACCTGTCGGGGCAGGTCTGCTCCGAGACCGCGGGTCCGAGGATCATCAGCGGAGCCGGAGGCCAGCTGGATTTTGTGGAGGGCGCGTATAACTCAAAGGGCGGAAAGAGCTTCATCTGTCTTCCTTCCACATTTAAGGATAAAGACGGAAAGCTTCACTCCAGGATCAAGGGGATGATGACGCTGGGCTCCGTGATCACGGACACCAGGGCAGGCGTTCAATATGTCGTCACGGAACACGGCAAGGTCAATCTGAAGGGCATGTCGTCCTGGCAGCGCGCGGAAGCGCTGATTTCCATCGCGCATCCCGACTTCAGAGACGAGCTCATCGCCGAGGCGAAAGAGTTGAAAATCTGGAGGAAAAAGAATAAATAAAGGGCGGAATAATATTATAGCTCGACATAAAAATGGAGGGAACCTATGCCCCTCCATTTTGTTATTCCGTCATTTCCTCTTTTTTATTATTTCGTTATCTCCATTTTTTATTTTACATATTCGTTCAGCGATTTTACAAGGTATACGTTATCGGGCATTTTCTCCGTGGTGATGTAGCCCGGCGGGCTGTTGATCAATGCGGGAATGCGGTTTATGAGATTCGCGCAGGTGAGCTGCACCGTCGCCGGACGGTTTACGATATTCGTCATTTCGGGCTCCCCATAGAAGGACCACTCATTTTTGTCGAACTCTTCAGGCGCGTATACCTTGCCGATGCACTGGGTTTCCAGGGTGATCCCCTCGGTGGTTTCGGTGGTGACGACAGCCGACATGCCGGTTGCGTCTCCAGCTTTGATGGTCATGCCAAGGGTGGAGGAGTCAAGATCCTTATCATGGGTCGTGGGTATGCATTTTTGTGTTTGTGAGATGGGAGTAAGGCCCAATCTGCCGCACAGCCAGCCATTTTGATTCCACATATAGCTTGGGGCGATTTCGCCGCTTTCGATTTTTAGCTTTATTTCGTCGGAGCTCAGGTCGTTAAAGGCTCCGATTTCCCTGTCAAATTCCTCGAGGGTAAGGCCGGCCCCATGTCCTTTTGCCAGGGCGATGCCGTAATCCTCGACGTTATAGCTGCTGCTGCCCGTTATCTTTGTAATTTTATGCAGAGAGCCTGCCAGGGTGTCGATGAGCACGCCCCAGTACATATCGGGGTAGCCGCTGCCTGAAAGGGTGCAGTTGTTTTTCTTTGCCAGGTCGTCGAGCTCCTTTGTGATTGCCGGCGAGGAATTCCAGGGATAGAGCGATTCCTCGCAGGTTGCGATGGCGTTTACGCCGTTTCTGGCGCAGACGGAAAAAGCTTCCTTAACATCGAGCATTGTGCTCCTGGTGGCTATAACGCAGACATCGGGTTTGAGCTCCGCGAGGATGCGGTCGGCGTCCTTTGCGTCCGAAATCCTGATCCCCAGCATTTTACCGCCGCCGATGATTTCTCCGATATCCTTTCCGATGACAGCCGGATTCATGTCGAATGCCGCTGCGATCTCAGCGCCCTTTTCCAGCAGATACCTCATCAGGTATACGCTCATTTTGCCACATCCGTACTGCACCGCCTTTACCTTACGTTCCATAATGCGTCCCCCCTAAAATCTTAAGATTTACTGTCAGTATAAACCTTATTCTTACAATAAGGTCAAGATGTATTTAAAAGACAAATTACTTAAACTTTACACCTGGTAAAAGGCGTTGAATAAGGCTGAAATGCGGGGATTTAAAGGAGATAAAAATATATAAAATGAAGCTTGACCTTGAAGTAACAGCAAGGTTTATACTAAATCAAAAAAGAGGCAAATTATTACGAGGAGGTTTCTATGAAACGATTGAGGAAGATGACCCTGAACATCAACGGCGCGGACCGCATGTTCATCTGTGATCCCGAAAGGGACACACTTGCAAGCGTGCTGCGGCGCCTGGGTTTGACGGGAACCAAGGTCGGCTGCGGGACCGGAGTTTGCGGAGCCTGCTCCGTAATTCTGGACGGAAAGGTGATCCGCTCCTGCACCAAAAAAATCAAGACCATGAAGGACTTCAGCTCAGTGGTCACCATCGAAGGCATCGGCAATCCCATGCACCCCCATCCCATTCAGTATGCGATGGTCCACCTGGGCGCCGTGCAGTGCGGCTTCTGCTCCCCGGGCTTTATCGTGTCGGCTTACGCGCTGCTGCAGGAAAATCCGGATCCGACCAGGGAAGAGGTTCGGGATTGGTTCCAACAGCACCGGAACGTCTGCAGATGCACAGGATATAAGCAGATCGTAGACGCCATCATGGAAGCTGCCGCGATCATGCGCGGAGAAAAGACGCTGGCGGATATCACCTATGATTACAAGAAGGACGTCGGCAATTACTACGGCAAGCCTATCGTCCGGCCCAACGCCATGGCGAAGGCCTGCGGCGTATGCGATTACGGCGACGACATCACTTTAAAGATGCCTGCGGAGACCCTCCACGTATGGCTCGTGATGCCGAGGATCTCCAGCCACGCAAAGATCGTGAATATCGATTACAGCGAGGCGGAAAAGATGCCCGGCGTTGTGAAAGTCATCACCGCAAAGGACGTGGACGGCGCAAACCACCTGATGATGTTCCAGTTCTCACCGAGAACGACGGCCATGGACCAGGTCCACAAGCTGCTGGTGGATGAAAAGATCATCAATTACGGCAACGTCGTCGCGATGGTGGTGGCGGACACCAGGGATCACGCAAAAGAGGCTGCCGACAAGGTCAAGGTGGAAATCGAACCGCTGCCTGAATATCTGAATTATCTCGACGCGGCGATGCCCGACGCCATGAGGATCCATCCCAACATGGACAACATCTTCGCGTGGCAGCCGCTCTTTAAAGGCGAAGCCGACAGGGTGCCCGATATGATCGACGACGCGCCTTACTCTGTGGAAGGAAGCTTCTTCTCCTCCAGGGAACCCCATCTGTCCATCGAGGGCGACACCATACAGGCGTATTATGATGAAGACGGACTGCTAACCGTACAGTGCAAGGCCATGACGACCTACTTTGACAGAGACGACGTCGCCCAGGCGGTGGGCCTTGATGTGGAGCAGATCCGCATCGTGGAAAACCCCACGGGAGGCTCCTTCGGATGGGCGATGAACGCCGCGTCCTATTCCCTTGCGGCCATCGCATGTAAGGTGATGCAGGCTCCTATCGCGCTGTCCATGGATTATGCACAGTTCATGGCCTTCAGCGGCAAGCGCGCTCCCACATATACCAACGGACGCCTGGCCTGTGATGAAAACGGAATGATCGTCGCGGGAGAATTCGACGCCGGCATGGACCACGGATATGATCCGGCCCTGGGCGACGACGAAATGATCAAGATCCCGAGATTCATGTTCTTCCCGTACTATGTGCCAAACGCGCTGGGACTCGGAAGGACGGCGGTGACCAACCATTCCCACGGCGTACCCTACAGGGGATACGGCGCGCCCCAGGCATATACGGCGGGAGAAGCTCTCGTGGATATGCTGGCGGAAAGGATCGGAATGGATCCCTTCGAATTCAGATACAAGAACATCGCAAGAACCGGACAGACCAATCTGAACAGCGTAGAGTTCCTCCAGTATCCAATGGAGGAGATGATGGATAAGATGAAGCCTCACTATGAAAAGGCTGTGGCGGACGCAAAGGCGGCGGATACGCCTGAAAAGCGCCGCGGCGTGGGCCTTGCATGGGGCGGATACAATGTCGGGCTCGGTTCCGACGACTTTGCGAACCTGGCCATCGAGCTGGTGGGCGACGGAAAGTTCATAAAATATGACACCTGGCAGGATCAGGGACAGGGCGGAGACCAGGGGTCGCTGATCTGCATGCTGGAAGCGCTGAAGCCCTACTTCCCGGATGTCACTCCTGATGACATCAAGCTGATTCAGGCCGACACCAAGCTCTGCCCGAATACAGGGGAGTCCGCAGGCTCCAGATCCCATTTCGCCAACGGAAAAGCGAGTATCTTAGCTGCCCAGAACCTTGCAAACGCGATGCGCAAGGAAGACGGAACCTATCGCACCTACGACGAGATGATCAAGGAGGGCATTCCCACCAAATATGAAGGCAACTGGGTTGCGGAAGCGGAGTGGGATTACTTCAGACTGCTGGATCCCAACACCGGAGTAGGAAATCCGACGTATGCCTACACCTACGCGCTGTTTATGGCGGAGGTCGAAGTTGAAGCCGCTACCGGAAAGACCACGGTCCTGGGAATGACCTGCGTTGACTGGGTAGGCAGAGTCGGAAACATTCAGGCGGTAAACGGCCAGGCCTTCGGCGGCATGTCCCACGCCATCGGCTTCGCCCTCAGCGAAAACTATGACGACGTTAAGAAGCATACCAACATGTTCACCGCCGGCGTCCCCTACATCAAGGATGTGCCGGACAAGATGGTTGCGATCCATCTGGAGGGATATGACCAGAACGGACCCTTCGGTTCCTCGGGAGCTTCCGAAGCGTTCCAGTCCTCCGACCATGTGGCGGTGATCAACGCCATCAACAACGCCTGCGGCGTAAGGATATACGAACTGCCCGCCACTGCTGCGAAGGTAAAGGCCGGACTCGATATCCTCGCCAGCGGCGGAAAGGTCGAACCTCCGAGGAAATATTTCCTGGGCTCCGATTTCTATGAAGAGCTGGAAAAGATCAAGGCAAACCCGGTGTAAAAGTAACTAGCAAGAGGAACGGAAAAATTTCTGTCAATCAAAGATTGACGAAATTTCCGTATGGCGCCTACCATACATTTGCCGTTTTGCCTCAAGNNCAAACGGGGCTAGGTGCGCAAAAGGCTCGGCGTCTGTTGACGCCGGGCCTTACCTGTATTTACGCCTCGTTGTACGACAGATTTTTTTCCGTAATTCCGAATTTCGTGGTACAATATTCTCAATAAAAAAGAGGAGATGTGAAGTGGAGAAATATTTCAGACAATATGATACCTGCAGGCAGAATGAAAGGCCTTTCTGCTCCACCGCGTGTCCCTTCCATGTGGATGTGCTGAATTTTCAGACGAAGATGGAGAACAACCGCTATAACGCCGCGATTAAGACCTTCCGAAACGCCGTGGGATTTCCGGATATCGTCGCCGCGATGTGCCCCGAGTATTGCGCCTCTGCCTGTCCGAGAGGAGCGCTGGACCAATCCGTGCAGTTGAACCTTCTGGAAAAGACATGCGTAGCCAGGGCCGCTAAAAAGGACCCCACGGACTATAACGTTCCGATCAAGAACCGGAAGATCGCTGTTATCGGAGCGGGAACAAGCGGCCTTGCCTGCGCTCTGCGCCTGACTCAGAAGAAGTACAGCGTTACGATTTATGAAAAGACCGGAAGGCTGGGCGGCAAGCTTTGGGATATGCTGCCCCCGGAAGTTTTTTTGGAGGATATTGAGCGTCAGTTTCAATTTGAAAAATACGATCTGTATTTCAATACAGAGATCAAAAGCATAGATCAGATCCGGGATCAGGGATTTGAAGCGGTATATGTCGCCACGGGAAGCGGC
>DLFX01000345.1:9135-16907 GCA_002482405.1 Firmicutes bacterium UBA7709
CGTGAAAACGGCCATTGCTTTCTGGACGGGGAGACCGCCGTGTTTGCCGGAGGAAGCATTACGGGAAAGGATCCGGTCCGGGCGCTGGCTGACGGACTGGATATGGCCTGGGCCATCGAGGTGTTTCTGAAGACCGGAAAATTGGAATATCCGGAAGAAGCGAAGCCCTGTAGGGCCGTGGCCGATCCCGACAAGCTTAGGAGGGTCGATGGAGTGATTCCCACCGACAACGGGCTTTTTACCGACGAAGAAGCGGCGGCGGAAGCCGGACGCTGCATCCGGTGCCAGTGCGACGCCTGCATGAAATACTGCGACGTATGCGATTTTCACAATAAATGGCCTATGAGGATCCGGGACGACGTCATGGCTACCGTGGCCTTTTCCACCTCGGAGTCCATCATAAAGAAAACGCCGGCAAAACGCCTGATGAACACCTGTACCCAGTGCGGGCTCTGCGACGAGGTCTGCCCGGAGGGCATCGAAATCGGAGCCATGCTCCTTGAAGCCCGCCGAAGTCTTCACAGGCAGGGCACCATGCCGGGGGCCTACCATCAGTTCTGGACCAGGGACATGGAGTTTACCAACGGCGAATTTGCCGCCCTTGTCAAAAATGCTCCCGGGAAAACATCCGGCTCCTATGCCTTCTTCCCGGGCTGTCAATTGGGGGCTGCCGATCCGCGCTACGTGGCGGAGCCTTATAAATGGCTCTTGTCAAAGCAGCCGGATACCGGGCTGCTCCTTCGATGCTGCGGCGTTCCCGCCGAATGGGCGGGAAACGAGGAGATGCACGGCAAGGCCATCGCCGAGCTTCGCGAGGACTGGGAACGGCTGGGCAAGCCGGTTTTGATCTATGCCTGCCCCGCATGCAGAAGGCACCTGGAGGAATACCTCCCGGAAATCGAGACCCTGTCCCTTTATGAGGCCCTGGATCAATGGGGCTTTGAGGCCGGGATAAGGAGCGGAGCATCGCAGGAAAGCGGCGGGCCGCAAGGAACGCCGGCCATGGAAGACGCGACGTTTTCCATCTTTGATCCGTGCACCGCGCGGCACGTGGAGCCTTTGGAACAGGCGGTCAGAAGCCTTGCGAAGAAGGCGGGATTGACCCTTGAGGAGCTGCCGAAGGGAGATAAGCACGGGTGCTGCGGCTATGGCGGGCATGTGGCGGAGGCAAACGCCGAGTATGCCGAATATGTGGCGAAGAAGCGCAGCGGGCTTTCCGGCAATCCATATATCGCGTATTGCATCAACTGCAGGGACATATTTAAAGAGGAAGGAAAGCCGGTCCTGCACATTCTGGATCTGCTGTTTGACATCAATACCACCGACGCGGGCCTGCCTGACCTTGACGCAAAGCTTCCGGACCTCACCAGGCGCAGGCGCAACCGCATCGATCTGAAGGAGACGCTGCTGAAAGAAGTTTGGAGTGAAACCATGGAAAAGAAGCCCGAGGATTGCAGTTTCCGGCTGAAAATCAGCCCGGAAGTCCGTGAAAAGATGGATCGGCGCAAGATACTGGAAGAAGATCTCTGGGAAGTGATCCGGCTCAGCGGGGCTTCAAAGCGCCGGACCTACGACTCTCAAAAGGGAACCTATACCTGTTACCGGGAGCTGGAGAATATCACCTACTGGGTGGAATACCGTCCTATCGGCATCGAGAAACGGGGATTGGACGGCATAGACCGGGAGGGAGCCGAAGACCAGGATGACGGAGCGTGCCCCGGCGATGCGGTATATGAGATCGTTAACGCCTATACCCACAGGATGAAGATAAAATTGGAGGGAGTCTGGAATGGAAGAAAAACAGATATTGATCTGTGACAAGTGCAAGGTGGAGATGAAGGAATACGAAGTCGAATTTACCTATCTGAACCGCTCTTTCCGTCACAAGGTGCCCCGATGTCCGGAGTGCGGACAAGTCTACATTTCTGAAAAACTGGCCTCCGGCCGCATGAGCGATGTGGAAAAACAGCTGGAAGAAAAATAAGGAGAGACGAGATGGACAATTTTAAGCCGGGAGAATTCAGAATCACAGAAAAGGCGATGGATATATGGAAGCTTCCCAAGGGCTCCGAAGTTTTGGACGTCGGTTGCGGCAGGGGGGAAACCGTGGAATTTCTTGAGAAAAAATACGGATACAAGTGCAGCGGCATCGACCTTTCCATGGCGAGGGTCAAGGAAGGCAAAGAGCGGAATCCGAAGCTGAATATCAAATACGGAGACGGGGAGTTTTTGGATGATTTTTCATCCTTCTCCTTCGACGGAGTCCTCATGGAGTGCACACTGTCCCTGATCAATCTGCCCGACGAAGCCCTTCACGAGGCGTATTGCGTGCTGAAAAAAGGCGGGAGGCTGTTCGTCAGCGATCTGTATATCAAGGACCCCGATCCCGGGTTTGTGAAAGCGCTGCAGATCGAGGCGGAACGGCAGAGCAAAAAGCCCCATGAAGAGGGGGAGTGCAACACCGATTGCGCCGATGAACATAAAAAAAGAACAGTGAACTTCCGGTCAAGCGGAAGGTTTCTCATAGAGCCTCTCTTGGCGCAGCTCGTGGAAATCGGGTTTAAAAACGTCGCGTGGGAGGACTGCTCAGCCGAGCTCGACAGCTATGTGGCCCAAATACTCATGAACGAAGGTACGCTGGAAAACTGCCTCTGCGACGAGGCCCTTCACCCGAAGGATCAGTTTAAAACGGGGTATTTCATGCTTACGGCGGAAAAACCACTGTAGTATTCGGAATAATTAATAAGAGGAATTTACAGCATGGATCAGAAAACAGCAGTGATATACGGCGCCGGCCAGTGCGGGATCATGGCCCGGACGTACTTGAAAAAGAATATGAATATCCTCGGCTTTGCCGACCAGCGCGGGGATTTGCAGGGTCGGCTCATCGACGGTCTTCCCGTTATAAACCCGGACAAGCTGTCGGAATATGATCCGGACCTGATTGTCGTAGCGGTTCTCAACGCCGAACAAAACCGACTGATCACGGACCGGCTCCTGGAAAGCGGCGTCAGCCGGGAGCGCATCGTCTCCATCCGGTCCTTAAAGGAGTATCTGGACGCCAGATCTTCCGCCGCAAGGCTCATCGCGTCGGAAATTAACAGCCGGGGCGTTCCGGGCGCCGTCGCCGAGCTGGGCGTGTACCAGGGCGAATTTGCGGCTTTGATTAATGAGCTTTTTCCGGAACGCAGCCTGTACCTCTTCGATACCTTCGAGGGATTTGACGAGAGGGATGTGGAAATAGAAGCCCGGGAGAAGTTCTCCTTTGCCAGGGCGGGCGACTTCCGCGACACCGGCGTCGATCTGGTCAGAAGCAGGCTTCCGTTTCCGGAACGGGCAGTTTTCAAGGAAGGGCGGTTCCCCGGCACCGTGGCGGAGCTGGAAGAAACCTTTGCGTTTGTGAGCATTGACGCCGACTTGTACACTCCTGTTTACGAGGGATTGAAATATTTTTATCCAAGGCTGCATCAGGGCGGATATATCCTGATCCACGATTATAACAGTATGCAGTACAAGGGAGCGGGAAAGGCCGTCCGGCAGTATTGCGTCGAGAATAACCTGTTTATCGTCCCGTTGAGCGACATGCACGGAAGCGCCGTACTCATCAGGCAGTGACGGGGAACATGGCGGAAAAGGAGCAGTTATGATTGAAAACAGCATTATTCACAGTCTGAAGAGTTCAAAATTGTTTCAGGGTCTTAGCGACAGCGATATCAGAGAAATCTGCGGTCTTGTGGCGGTTGCCGATAGGGAGTTTTCCAAAAACCAGGTCATCGTCAATCAGGGAGAACCGGTGAGCAGAATCGGAATCCTGAAAAGAGGGACCGTGATCAGTTCAAAGTATCACTTTAACGGGAACGTGCAGATTTTGAGGATCTATAACCGGGGGGAGGCGTTTTCACTGGACGCGGCAAACACGAATCTCCTGACGAGCCCGGTCACCCTGACAAGCCAGACGGACTGCGCCGTGGTCTTTGTCCCTTACGCGAAGCTGGTCGACAGCGACGTTATTCGGCCGGAAATTAAAAAGACCATCATGTCCAACTGCAGCGAGATCCTCAGCAATGAATTGATTCGTCTCATGTATAAAATAGACGTTCTTTCAAACCGGACGCTCAGGGAACGGATCCTGACCTATCTCAGCCTGATCAGCGAGAGGGTCGGAAGCGATTCCTTTGACATTGGAATGAATCAGGAGCAGTTTGCGCAGTATTTATGCGTGAACAGGAGCGTGCTCTCCAATGAGCTAAACCAGATGAGAAAGGCCGAGTTGATCGATTACAAAGGAAAACGTTATAAAATTTTAAAAACTTTTTAAAAATGTTGTACATACAACAGAATTTCTTTGGGGGCCGTGTTACACTTACATCATGAAAAGGCCTTACGCTAAAATTTGCCTCTTTAGCTGAAAGGGTTAGTTCAAAAACATTTTGATGAGTGCCGGAATAAAAGTTCCCATTTATTTCGACGCGAAACGGGAAAAAAATTAAATCAACCAAACTCAAGCAAAAGGAAGAGCCTAGGCTCTTCCTTTTGCTTATTATCACTATTCCCGATTTAAGTCCAAGACAAATCCATGCTTTAATTTGAGAGCAGTATAAACAACACCAAATAATACAATCAAAAAACTAACTAAATATATAAAGAACTAATTAAATATGTTGCCCAAACAACGAACTTTTTTGTTAAATCCTGTTAAACTACCGTAGACGGATAGATTTAAGCCAAGAAGCGGTTTTTTAATGAAAAAGAATGTTACGAAAGTATGGGCAGATGTTTCAGCAGGCGGGTATTCCGCGCCTTGCCAACAGTCTGCTTTTTAGGTGGTAGATATATGAAAAAAACACATCGGCTGGAATTCATCATCCTCACAGCAATTTTTCTCATTGTGATTTTTTGTTCCTTTCTTCTCGGCCGGTATTCGGTAAGCTTCAGCAGCCTGATAAAGGCACTGCCCGAGCTGCTGCATTCTGGCGGACAGGCCTTCGGAAGCACAGATCTTTCCGTTGTGTTTCGGATCCGTATGCCGCGTATCGCGGCCGCGGTCCTGATTGGCGCGGCTCTCTCCACAGCGGGAGCCTCGTACCAGGGAATGTTCCGCAATCCGATGGTTTCGCCGGATATTCTTGGCGCTTCTACCGGCGCCGGTTTTGGCGCCGCCCTTGGCATTTTGCTCGGCTTCAATTATCTGGGAATCACGCTGACCGCCTTCTTATTTGGCTTGAGCGCAGTATTTCTGGCTTATATGATCAGCCGGAAGAGCCAAATTGACAGGATATTGGCGTTGGTTTTATCAGGGATGATGATCAGTTCGATATTTACCTCCTGTACGTCATTTGTCAAACTCATGGCGGATCCCAAGGATCAGCTTCCGGCTATTACATATTGGCTTATGGGCTCTTTAGCCTCTATCAAACTGGCTGATTTGCCCTTTGCAGCGATACCGATCGTTTCAGGCCTCATTCCGCTATTTTTACTTCGTTGGCGTATCAATCTGCTGACAGTCAGCGAGGATGAGGCAAAAAGCCTCGGAATCAACACGGGACGCCTTCGCCTGATCGTAATTATCTGTGCGACGCTGATTACGGCTGCCAGCGTGTCTGTCAGCGGAATGATCGGCTGGGTAGGACTCGTGATTCCTCATATTTGTCGTATGATTTTCGGCTATGACTTTCGAAGGCTGATTCCTGCAACCGTACTTTTGGGCGCAGCCTTTCTCCTGGTGGTGGATAATATCGCACGGATCGCTATGACCAGCGAAATCCCTCTGGGGATATTGACCTCTTTTGTCGGAGCGCCTTTATTTGTTTATCTCATATTGACAGGGGGGAGAGACCGTGAGCGTTGAAGTTGAGCATCTGTCCGTTTCCTATGGTTCACACAAGGTTCTCAGCGACGTCAGTTTCTCTGCATCGCCGGGTGACTGCCTTGCGGTGCTCGGACCCAACGGAGTCGGGAAAAGTACGCTGTTTCGATGCATTCTGGGCTTTCTTCAGGCCCAGAACGGAAGAGTGCTGATCGGAGGAAAGCCTATCGATGGCATGAGCCGTGCGGAAATGGCCCGCTTAATCGCCTATATTCCTCAATCTGCCTTTCCCGCCTTCAACTATACGGTCCTGGACACCGT
Source organism: Firmicutes bacterium UBA7709 (assembly GCA_002482405.1). The sequence continues at coordinate 15,263 of DLFX01000345.1, forward strand.
ATTGATGGGCGCCACAAACCGGCTGTCCGCCTTTCAGGGACCGAAGGACGAGGATGTCGCCCGATCGATGGAGATTCTGGAGGAACTTGGGATTTCCCATCTCTGGGACCGCGGCTGCGGAAAGATCAGCGGCGGAGAACGACAGCTCGCGCTTCTGGCCAGGGCGCTGATCCAGGACGCAAGAGTCCTTATAATGGACGAACCAACGGCGAATCTGGACTATGGCAACCGCTTCCGCGTGATGGAGCGGATAGGGGCGCTTCGCGAGGGGGGATATACCATTATATTTTCGACTCACGAGCCGAATCAGGCATTCCAGTACTCTACAAAAGTGCTTGCGCTGAAGGACGGCGCCATACTGACACTGGGTGAACCCGAGGCTGTACTCACCGAAGAGACGTTGGCAGCGCTGTATGGGATCGGCGTTCATGTAGGGACAATGGAAGTCGGCGGAGCAAGCCGCCGGGTTTCCATCCCCTATCAAGTTAACAGGAAAGGACTGTAGCTAAAGTGAAAAAAAACAGATTAATAATTTTCATAGTAGTTATGCTGCTGTTCAGCTTCCTTCCGGGATGCTCTGATTCTCAGGAAGGCGGGGACAAAGGCGCAAATACGATTGAGTTTACAGATTCCTGCGGGAGGACTGTGACACTGCCTGAAGACATCACCCGAGTTGCGCCCAGCGGCAGTGTGGCGACCCTGATCATGGCCACCATCGCGCCGGAATATCTAATTTCCGTCAGCAGTTCACCATCCAGCAGTCAGTATAAATATCTGCCCAAGGAGCTCATAGAACTCCCGACAACAGGTCAGCTTTACGGGAGCAAGAGCAATATCAATCTTGAAACGCTTTTGAACGCCAAGCCGCAGGTTATCATCGACCTGGGCGATGCTAAGGACACCATTGCTTATGATATGAGCGCGCTGCAGAAGCAGACCGGAATCCCTACGATTTTCATCGAAGCCGATATAACGCACATGGCTGAAGCCTACCGCACCCTGGGCGCGCTTCTGGCCGGCAAGTCGGAAAAAGGAGAGAAACTCGCTTCATTCATCGACGGCACCGTCACCATGGCCGAGGAAAATGCGGTTAAAGTCAAAGAGAGAGGCGGCACTTCCATCATGTATGCCACGGGAACCTCAGGACTCAATGCCAATGCCGCCGGTTCGCTCCAGGCGCAGGTCATCGATCTGGTGGGAGCTGAAAACGCCATCGTTGTCGACGATGTCAGCAGTAAAAATGGCGGGAACACCATCAATATGGAGCAGCTCTATCTGTTCAACCCTGACGTCATAATATTTGCTCCGGGAAGCGCCTTTGACGCGGTGGCAAACGACCCGGTATGGATGCAGCTTTCCGCCATCAGGAACAACGCTTATTATGAGATTCCGGGTATTCCTTACAACTGGATGTCCAATCCGCCGTCGGTCAATATGGTACTCGGGATCTGGTGGCTGGGCAATCTGCTGTATCCGGATATCTATGATTATGACATGACACAGAAAGCGCAGGAGGTCTACAGCCTGTTCTGGAATTACACGCTTACTGACGAGGAGGCTTCGGAAATGCTGAAAAATTCCACGTTTAAACGAGCTGAGGAAGGCGTTTAAAAATGAAGAGGCGAAAATTTAAAAGCATTATGGC
>DLFX01000097.1 GCA_002482405.1 Firmicutes bacterium UBA7709
TCCTCGGCCCTGGCCTCCAAGGCGACGGGCTACCCCATCGCCAAGGTCGCGTCAAAGATCGCCATCGGATACACCCTGGATGAGATCGTCAACTCGGTAACGGGGAAAACCTACGCCTGTTTTGAGCCGGCGCTGGACTATATCGTCGTGAAATTTCCCAAATGGCCCTTCGATAAATTCGTCTATGCAAAGCGGACTTTGGGGACCCAGATGAAAGCCACGGGAGAGGTCATGGCCATCGGAACATCGTTTGAGCAGGCTATGATGAAAGCGGTCCGCTGCATCGAGTTGAACATGGACACCCTGAACCTGAAAAAGCTCGCGGGCAAGGATACCCATCTGGTCGAAGAGTATCTCCACCACTGCGACGACGAAAGGATCTTTGTGGTCTATGAAGCGCTGAAGAGGGGGATCTCCATCGATACGATCCATAAAATTACGAAAATCGATCGGTGGTTTATCAGCAAATTGAACAATCTGGCGAATATGGAATACGAGCTTACGGAGGGCGAGCTTACCCAGGAGAAGTATAAGACGGCCAAGAAAATGGGCTTTCTGGACAAGACCATAAAGACCCTGAGCGGTCAAGAACCCCCGGAAAAACTGTATCCGGTCTACAAGATGGTCGACACCTGCGCGGCCGAATTCGCCGCAGAAACGCCGTACTTCTATTCCACCTTCGACGAGGAAAATGAAGCGAAAGAATTCATGGAGCAGCATGGGACGGGCAAAAAGAAGGTCATCGTCTTCGGGTCCGGACCGATCCGAATCGGTCAGGGGATCGAGTTTGACTACTGCTCTGTCCATTGCGTTTCCACCCTGAAGGAGGCGGGTTATGAAGCGATCATCGTGAACAACAACCCGGAAACCGTATCCACCGACTTTGATATTTCCGACAGACTTTACTTTGAGCCTCTGACGCCTGAGGATGTAGACGCCATCATTCACACGGAACAGCCTTGGGGCGTTGTGGTCCAGTTCGGNNCGGCGGTCAAACGGCCATCAAACTGACAAAATACCTGAAAAAGAAAGGGATCCATATTCTCGGCACTTCGGCGGACAACATCGACGCCGCGGAAGACCGGGAGCGTTTCGATAAACTTCTGGAGCACTGCAATATTCCAAGGCCCAACGGACTCATGGCGTACACCACGGAAGAAGCTGTTAAAAAAGCCCGGAAGCTGGGTTTTCCGGTACTGCTGCGCCCGTCTTACGTGTTAGGCGGACAGAATATGATCATCGCCCATACGAAAAACGACGTTGCCGAATACATGGATATCATCACCTCCACGGAGCTGGAAAACCCGGTGCTCATCGATAAATATCTTGCGGGCACCGAGGTCGAGGTTGACGCGGTCTGCGACGGCGAAGACTTCCTGATCCCCGGGATCATGGAACATATTGAGCGCGCGGGGGTCCATTCCGGCGACTCGATTTCTATCTATCCCCCCCAAACCCTGACGAAGGAGATCAGGGATACCATCGTGGAGTATACCGGGCGCCTGGCAAAAGAGCTGAACGTATCCGGCATGGTCAACATCCAGTATGTCATCTATCGGAACGAGGTCTACGTCATCGAGGTAAATCCGCGGTCGTCAAGGACGGTTCCCTACATCAGCAAGGTGACCAACGTCCCTATCGTCGATCTCGCAACGAAGGTCGTGCTGGGCGCCAAGCTCGCGGATCTGGGCTACGGCAGCGGCGTCTGCCCGGAGGGGGATTACGTCGCGGTGAAAGTGCCGGTATTCAGCTTCCCCAAGCTTCATGACGCCGACAACCACCTGGGGCCGGAAATGAAATCCACCGGGGAAGTGGTGGGCATCGACCGCAATTTGGAAACCGCGCTGTATAAAGGCCTCATCGCCGCGGGATATGAAATGCATAAGGTAGGGGATTGCGTGCTGATCACTGTGAAGGATTCCGACAAGCCGGAGGTGGTTCCCCTCGCTCAGAAGTTCATCGATTTCGGATATAAGATCTGGGCGACGAAGGGTACGGCGGAATATCTGAGGGAGCACGGCGTACCGGCGCTGATCGTGAACAAGCACGACGAGCCGTCGCCGAATACCAGCGACCTGTTCGATACCGGCGAAGTCGATTTTGTGGTCTCCACCTCAACCGTCGGCAGAAAGCCTGCGGTGCATTCCGTTCAGATGAGAAGAAAGGCCATCGAAAGGAACATCGCCTGCCTCACTTCCATCGATACGGCCAACGCTCTTGCAAACAGTCTGCTGATGCGGAAGACCCTGGAAGATTTCAATATGGTAGATATTGTGAAAATTTGAAAATTTGTCTGATGCTCGGCAAAAAATATTGAAAAAATTTAACTTTGGGCAAATTAAAATTGAAAAGTTTCCTCTTTGTAGATATAATAATAAAGATAAACGTAAAAGATAAGAAGTATGTAGAATATATTTCCTATACACACGACAATTCGACTTTAAAGATATACCACAAGGAGGGAAAAACTTTGGGATTCACGGATGAAGTAGGTATTGACCTTGGAACAGCGAATGTTTTGGTTTATATAAAAGGAAAGGGCGTCGTTCTGGACGAGCCTTCCGTTGTAGCAATCAACAGAGACACCAACGATATTCTGGCAGTGGGCGAAGAGGCCAGACAG
>DLFX01000392.1 GCA_002482405.1 Firmicutes bacterium UBA7709
AAAGGTTCTCTTTGCCACCGATGAACTTACGGGACTCATTGGAGCGGTCGCTTTGATGCGCCCGTCGAAAAGCGTGCAGGACCTGGAGCTGAAGTCCGTGAAAAAGAAGTATAAGACTCCGAGTTTTGCGGCAGGCTGTTCCCGCGAGGTCATAGAACAGGGCGCGGAAATGCTGGGCTGGGAGATCGACGATCTGATCGAAAAGACGATCCTGGCCATGAGAACCTGCGAACAGGATTGAACGGATAGCGGATAAAGGAGAGAAAATAAATGGTTAAGGTTGTTTCGAAAAACACGATAAAAAAAGAAAAGATCGAAGAATTCATTGCCCTGGTCGCCAGGCTTGTTGAGGCGACCAAAAGAAATGACGAAGGCTGCATCCAGTATGATCTCTATCAGGATATAGAAAATCCTCAGATTTTGACCATAATTGAGGAATGGGAAAGCAAGGAAGCGCTGGACAAGCACATGCAGGCTCCGCATTTCAAAGAGATCGTCCCGCAGTTTGCCGACTTTGCAGACGGGCCGAAGGAATTGAACATCTATAAAAAAGCTTAACGGTCCAATCGGTCTACAGCATGCTTGAGCTGAGCGAAAGCCTTTTCCAGGGTCGCTCTCGGGCATGCTATATTTATGCGCTGAAATCCCTCGCCCTCGGGACCGAACATGGATCCGTTGTCGAGCCAGAGCTTCGCGTCGTTCAGAATGAAACGGTCGAGCTCTTCATCGGACATCCCCAGAGCGCGGAAGTCGAGCCACAGCAGATAAGTCCCCTCCGGCTCCACCAGAGAGATCCCGGGAAGTTCCCTGTCGATAAAGGATCTCGCATAATCCAGATTGCCTTTCAGATAGACCCTCAGCTCCTCAAGCCAGGGATATCCCTTTTCATAGGCGGCCTGGCATGCAACGACGCCCATCGTATTTATTTCCGAATAGCCTGCGTGGTCCCTTTCGCCGCGAAATGCGCGCCGGAGTTCCCTGTTGCTGATGAAGATATTGGAAATCTGAAGCCCCGCCAGATCGAAGGTTTTGCTCGGAGCCGTGCATGTGATGGTCAGATCCGCAAATTCAGGTTTGAGATCTGCGAAAACAGTATGCTGAAAACCTGGGTAGACAAAATCCTCATGGATCTCATCGGAAACGACCTTGACCTTATATTTTACGCAGATGTCGCCCATGGCGGTCAGCTCCTGGCGGGACCAGACCCTGCCCGCAGGGTTGTGAGGATTGCAGAGGATNNAGATAAAGAGCTTTACGCCGTTATCTCTGATCTTCGCCTCAAAATCCTCCAAGTCGATCTCATAACGCCCGTTTCTGTTGATCAGGGAATTGTTCACCAGGGCGCGGTCATTGTCGAGAATGGCGTTTGTAAACGGGTAATATACGGGGCGCTGGATCAGAATGGCGTCTCCGGGGTCGGTGAACGCGCGGACGGCCGTGCATATGGCAAACACGACGCCGGGAGTCTTTACGAGCCAGGAAATATCGGTATTCCAGTGAAAGTGCTCCCAAAACCAGCGCTGCAGGGTCTCAAAATAGGAAAGGTCCGTCTCTGTGTAACCAAAGATCCCAAAACGGCTGGCTTTTACCAGCGCCTCTATTACCGCGGGCGCCGTCATAAAATCCATATCCGCAACCCATAGGGGCAATGCCTCTTCCGGTTTTCCCCGTTTGGCTGCAAAATCATGCTTCAAGGAATTCGTTCCTTTTCTGTCGATCAATTGATTAAAATCGTATTCCATAATTTCCTTTCCAATCTTCGGACCATGGCCGGGTCCCTGATTTCGCCGGCCGGCTCAATCATGTGGCCAATTTAATGTGAAGCAGTTAACAACTCAATAGTAAATAATAATGAAGGAAAAGTCAATAATCCCATTATAATATAGAATTAGTATGGAATCATCAGATAAAGTAATTGTGTTTGCTCATAAAAATGGGGTAAAATATTAATACTTACGGATCAGATATCGCCGTGGTAGGAGGAGGAGAAGATATTTGTTAAATGAATTTTCAAGAACGGAGCTGCTTCTTGGCGCTGACGGAATGAAACGGCTTGGACAGGCGAGGGTAGCGGTGTTCGGCATCGGCGGCGTAGGAACCTTTGCGGTGGAAGCTCTGGCGAGAAGCGGAGTCGGCGCGCTGGATCTCTTTGACGATGACAAGGTTTGTCTCACAAACATCAACCGGCAGCTCATCGCAACTCAAAAAACCATAGGAAAAAAGAAAGTGGAGGTTATGCGGGACCGGGTGCTGGAGATCAACTCCGGTGCGAAAGTTGAAATCCATGAAACCTTTTACGGCGCGGACAATGCAGACGAATTTGATCTGGGCCTCTACGATTATATTATAGACGCCATCGATACGGTTTCCTCCAAGCTGGTTCTCATCGAGCGGGCTCTGGAAAAGAACGTGCCTATCATCAGCTGTATGGGCGCAGGCAACAAGCTGGACCCCACCAGGCTGGAGGTGGCTGATCTCTCCAAGACGTCCATGTGCCCTCTCGCAAAGGTGATGCGGTCCGAACTGCGCAAGCGGGGGATCAAGCATCTGAAGGTGGTGTACTCCAAGGAGCCCCCCATTACGCCGATGGAGGATATGTCCATCAGCTGTAAAGCCCACTGTGTATGTCCTCCCGGCACCAAGAGAAAATGCACCGTCAGAAGGCAGGTCCCCGGCAGCATCGCCTTTGTGCCTTCTGTGGCAGGGCTGATCCTGGCGGGGGAAGCGATCAAAGATCTGACCGGAATCATACAAGAAACGCAAGGGGGCGGGTCTTCCGTTTAAAACATGGAGGAGCCGTCCATTTATGCCGTCTCCCCTTGCGATGCCTTTTTCTCCCGTGGCCCAAGGCCTCAAATATCCTAAAAAGTAGTAATATCGGATATGCTGGTGAATAAACTATATTGATTCACCGGATTTCGTGCGACAGAGAAACTTAAAAGGATAAAAGGGGGAAATGCAATGGAGGGTTTGGAAGAGAAAGGGCTGGAAACAAACAGCGCGGTATTGATTGGAGTCGTTCTGTCGCCGCCGACAGTCAGCCATAAGTCCTATGGAGAGACATTTTACAGCTTTTTCATAGGAGTGGACAGGAAGAGCGGCTATCGCGATGTTATTCAGATTATCGTATCCGAAAGACTGATCTGGAATATGGAATTTGCACCGGGGGACTTTGTGGAGATCCTTGGACAGATAAGGACGTACAACGAAGAGCAGGACGGGAGGAATAAGCTCAACGTAGTAGTCTTTGCCAGAGAGTTCAAGCGGTGTGAAGAGGATTGCAGAATCGAGCATGAGAATAAGATCAGTCTGGAAGGGTTTATCTGTAAAAAGCCCATAGGCCGGGTTTCTCCGCTGGGGCGGGAAATCTGCGATATCATGCTCGCAGTGAACCGGATGTATAACAAATCCGATTACATACCGTGCATTGCATGGGGAAGAAACGCAGGCTACGCAAGCAATCTTTCCGTGGGAACAAAGATATCCATCACGGGAAGAATACAGAGCCGGGAATACCGGAAGCGCGACCTCGAGGGGAATATTACCGTAAAAACCGCCTACGAGGTGTCCATTTTGAAGCTGGAATCGCTGGCAGGCGAATAGCGGTTTTCAAAAAAATTACGGCTTTCAATACCATTGCAGACTGTCGATATCGGCAGTCTTTTTTTTGCGTGTATGATATTTTGATCATATATTTGTTATATATAATATATTTTTGTCGAAAGATATTGTAAACTAATCTGAAAAAAGATAATATTATTTTTGTACATTTTTGAAGGGAGAACAATAAATGAAGTATTTATATTGGCTGTTGGTCTTCATACCCATCACACTCGCCGCAAGATTTGCGCTGCATTTGAGCGACGGAGCCGTCNNGCGTTCCCCTTGCCGCCGTGCTGGGAGACGCGACGGAACAGATCAGTTTATATACCGGCCCTAAAGTAGGCGGATTTCTGAACGCCACCATGGGCAACGTCCCGGAGCTTCTGATTTCCGGCTTTGCGGTCAAGGCCGGACTGTATTCCCTGGTCCTTGCCAGCCTGGCAGGATCGATCCTTGGAAATATTCTGCTCGTTATGGGAATGAGCATTTTGATTGGAGGGATGAAGTTTAAATTCTTACCTTTCAATAGAAATATTACTCAAAACAATTTCAATCTGCTGGGACTTGCACTTTTCAGCATTGTCGTCCCATTTTTCTTTAAGCTTGCAAGCGGAGAGAAGGCGGGCAGCGGCGCGGTAGCAAATTTCAGCTTGGCGCTGGCAATCATCATGGTGTTTTTATACGTTTTGAGCCTGATCTTCTCCCTGGTCACCCACAGGGATATCTTCTTAAATGAAGCCGACGACGAGGAAGAAAAGGAAGAGCCGATATGGACCCTTCGCAAAGGCGTGATCATCATGGCGATAGCGGCGGTGTTTGTAGCGATCATGAGCGAGATCCTCGTCAGCACCGTGGAAGGCGCCGCGGAACAATACGGACTTGGAGAAGCGTTTATCGGCATTATCCTTATCCCTATCCTGGGTAACGTCGCGGAGCATGCGGCGGCGGTCATTATGGCCTATAAAGGCAAGATCGATATCAGCATCGAGATCGCGACCGGCTCCAGCATGCAGATCGCAATGTTTGTAACACCTCTGATGGTCATCTGGAGCGCAGTGCTGGGAAATACCATGGAATATGTCTATACGCCGATGGAGCTACTGGGCCTTATCATCAGCGTCACCATCGCTTTTACCGTATTCATGGATCACAAGGTCAACTGGCTGGAAGGGGCGGAACTCGTAGCCGCATATATCATTCTGGGCGCGGCGTTCCTCGTGTTTGGAATTTAATTCTATTTCGATATTTGCCGCAGGACTTTAAAGTCCTGCG
>DLFX01000390.1:0-603 GCA_002482405.1 Firmicutes bacterium UBA7709
ATCAGTGAAACCGGCAGGTAAGGCGTCCCGTCAATGAAGTAACCCCGCTGGTCCAACTCCGTGTTGTTGAAGAACAGCCGGTAAGAGTCATCTTCGAAAGCGGGCGGCAGGATGCGGAGGGCGCCGTTGATTCCTAAAATGAGGAAGAAAAATATAACGACTCCTGAAAAAATCCTTTTCTTCATAAATACCCATGGCTCCTTCAAAAATATTATCTGACTTTTATCATAATCTCTCACTTTTTACCCATTATATACTATACAGGTATTGTTTTCTATGCTTTAATGGTAAAGTGCCATTAGAGCTGTTATGTTATGTAGAAGAGAAGGAGCAAGAGTCGATGAAAGGCACTTTGGCAAGGCTATTCAGCGCTTTGATCGTGATCGCGATGGTTTTCACAGTCATTTCNNTTCGACAGATCTGAATCTGCAGAAAATATCGGCTGCAAAGGATGCGGCTGCAAAGGAAAAATTAATGAGGGCGCAGGAACAGGAGGCGGTGGAAGCTTCCGAGCAAAAGCAGCTTAAAGAAGAGCAGAAGCGGCTTCGGGAGGAGCAGGAGCAGAACCTGAAGAAGCTGCTTGCGGAACAGATGAAACAGCGG
>DLFX01000390.1:624-5446 GCA_002482405.1 Firmicutes bacterium UBA7709
GGCTACAGCATCGAAATTCCCGCCGGCATGAGAGCGGACATGCAGTTTTCCAATGTCAGAGCGATTCTCGAGAGCGATACCCTCAAGATCGAAATCTACCGCCAGAAGCTCAGCAGGACGGAAGGGTCCGGAATCCCGGGCTATATCAATTATTCCAATCAATTCATCAAAAACGATATCGATCATCATAAAGAGCAGTCAGGAAAGCTTACGGTGGACGGCCGCAGGGTTTCCTATCTTCAGTGGTCCAGAAAGGCGCTGGAAAATGTGGAGAACGACAAATGCCACTATGCGGTGGCAGACGTCGTTCTGTCTGGAGACGAAGTGATCACATTCCTGTTCAAAAGCAGCCAAAGCTTTGAAAACAAAAGCTATCTGAATGTGGTGAAAAGCCTGAAGCTCACGGAGGAGACGGCGAAGCCTTATGTCCGGAAGATCCAGAAGGTGGAAAACAAGAGCTGGGACGCAAAAACAGCCGGATTCTACGAGCAGTATTTCGGAGACGATGCGAGGCTTCACTGGGGAATCTTTGAAACGGACGCGCCCCTTGATTTCACCGAGCTGAAAAAAATCGAAGCCAAGCTTGACTTTACCTTTCCGATCCTTTTATATTACACAGGAATTCTGGAAGGCGAGGAAACCCATCCCCGCTTGGCCGACGCGCTGGCAAACGCAAAAAAAGAAGGGCGCACCCTGGAGCTAACGCTGCAGCCGGTGGTGCAGGCCCAGGGAGAGGGGAATATGGTCTACGATATCCTTGACGGAAAATACGACACCTATTTAAAGAACTATGCCAGGGAAGTAGCGGATTACGGAGAGCCCATACTCTTCCGGCCGGGCAACGAAATGAACGGAGACTGGTGCATCTATTCCTCTTATCACACCTCCCGGGATCCGGATATTTTCCAGGACTTTTACCGCTATGTCTATAAGATTTTCCAGGACGCCGGCGCGGATAACGTGATCTGGGTCTGGAATCCCAATGGCAAGTCGTTTCCTGATTATAAGTGGAACGACGAGCTTTGCTATTATCCGGGAGACGAGTATGTGGATGTGATCGGCATGACGAGCTACAACACGGGAACGTATTACGAGAGCGAAAAATGGATGGAATTTGACCAGATGTACGATTCATTGTATAAGAAATATGCCGAAGTTTACGAAAAACCTCTCATGATCACCGAATTTTCCTCCGCAAGCACGGGAGGCAGCAAAGAAGCCTGGGTCGCGAACATGTTTCGGAATATTGGAAACTATGACCGGATCAAGGTGGCGGTCTGGTGGGACGGCTGCGACTGGGATGCGCAGGGGAATGTGGCCAGGTCCTATTTTATCGATGAAACGGACGAGCTGGTTCAGGTGTTCCGGGAGAATCTGGCGAGATTCAAAATGTGACGTTTTGATGAAATTACGCCGCAGATTCTTGTCTGAAAGGGGAAAATGTACTATAATATCGTCGTATGAATTTTGGACAGGAGTGCTGAGATGTTTGAAAAATCAATAAAACCAACGCTGAACCGTATGATCGCTTTTGTGACGGGGAAATGGGCGGAATTGAGGATCGAATACGGGATTCTGGCTTGGGTGGCGTCGTTTGCGGTGCCCCTGAAGTTTCTGCTCTTCTATAAACTGATGGGGTTCACCGCAAACTTTTTTTTGATATGGCTTGTTACGGATTTATTGACGTACCTGTTTTTCGCATCCTTTAAAAATAAATGGATTCCAGGAATCATCTATCTATTGCTTACCGTTTTGATGTTTTGCGACGTTACATACAGCAGCTTTTTCAACCGCTATCTCTCCGTCGGCATGATCGGAGCCGCCGGTGTTGTGGGGAACATTACAGGGAGCATCAAAGAGGTCATAAAGCCCTGGTTCTTTCTGATGGTGGCCGACGCGCTGCTGATCCTGGCCGCATTGACGGCAGGGCGGCTCAAGCAGAGGAAAATGAAGGAGTCTGATGATGTTCCGGACGCCGCGGTGGAATTGTCCGGCCAATCGCCGGAAATTCCCGACGATTGGCTGGCCGAGGAGCTCGCCGCAAATCCCGAGAGCCCGCTGGCCGACGAGCTTGCCGCAAATCCCGAGAGCCGGTCGGCCGACGAGCTTGCCGCAAATCCGAAGAACCGGTCCATTGCCGTCATCATCACCGAATGGGTATCCCGGCACAAGCAGCCGGTGACTGCGCTGCTGATCATCTGCATCCTGGTCTTTAATTTCTCGAGCAGCCATCTCATCACCTCTTTATCCAATCAGGAAGTCTACAGCTATCACATCAAGGATATTGTGAACAAGCTGACTGGAAACAGCATGAGCGAAGGCTCCGAATATATGTCCGCCGTTACCGACAGCTATAAAATAGAAAAAGACGGTCCGCTGTTCGGAGCGGCAAAAGGAAAAAACCTCATCGTGATCCAGCTGGAATCCTTCCAGAATATGGTTATTAATAAGACCTATAACGGACAGGAGATCACGCCGAATCTGAACAGGCTTATCGAGGGGAATACGATCTATTTTGACCATTATTACCAGCAGATCGGCAGCGGAAACACCTCCGACGCCGAATTCGCGACGAACAACTCCATCTACGGCACCCTGGCGAGCTATACCTATAAACTATACAACGGCAATTATTTCAAAGGCTTGCCGAAGCTCCTCAAAGAACAGGGCTACGAGACCGCGGTCTATCATGCCTACGAGGACAGAGAGTTCTGGAGCCGTGAAGATATGTATCCGGCGGAGGGATTTGACACCTTTTACGGGGGCATAGTAGGCAGGGATAAGGGCCAGTACAATATGACGGAATGGATCGGCTGGGGGCTCACGGATTCCGAGTTCTTCAAGCAGACGGTTCCATTCCTGCAAGAGATGAAGCAGCCGTTTTACAGCTTTATCATCACGCTGTCAAACCATCATCCCTTTAAGATGCTGGAAAAGTATCAGTTTATCGATCTGCTTCCGGAGGATCAGGATACCATATTCGGCAATTATCTGGTGAGCGCCGCTTATACGGACTACTCCATCGGTCAGCTGATTCAGGAACTGAAGGACGCAGGACTATACGATAATTCCATCATCGCGCTCTACGGGGACCACGCAGGCCTGGTTAAAACCGATGAGGAAATTCAGAAATCAGCCTCCAGATTTTTGGGCAAGGAATACGATTTCGACACCATGATGAACATCCCGCTCATCATCGCTGTGCCGGGCGCGGATCAGAATATTCATCAGACGGTGAGCACCGTAGGCGGACAGATGGACTTTCTGCCGACCATCGCCTATCTGATGGGATTTGACTCTTTGGATACGATCTATCTGGGGCACAATCTGCTGACCATCGACTCGGGATTTGTGGCGGAGCAGACCTATATGACAAAAGGCTCCTTCTTCCAGGATGGCATCGCTTATGAGATGTCGAGAGACGGAGTCTTTGAAAACGGCAGGGCATGGAATACAAAGACAGGGGAGCCGATACCCGTCAAAGACTGCTATGACGGGTATATCAGGTCTATGGGGATCGTTAACGCTTCCGACTATATATTGAAAAACGACGTTCTAAGGAAAATCTATGAGGAGAACCAGGATGCGGCGAGCGCGTTCTCAAGCACCGGCCTTTCGGAGATAAGATATCCGGACGAGATCGCAACGGCGNNGCCTGACAAGTCGCTCATCGGTACAAACTCCCTGGAGGCGCTGAACGCTTCTTACGACGCGGGTTACCGCGATATAGAGCTAGGCGTCTGCTGGACAGAGGACAAGGAGCCGGTTCTGCTCAGTTCGTGGCAGGAGCTCGGCAGGTATTTCGACACGGATCAAAGCAGTACGGTCACGCTGGATGAATTCAACGACCTGACCATGAGAAACGGCCTGACTTCCATGGATTATCTGGATCTGGCCGCCTGGCTGAAAGACCATCCCGACGTGACGGTCTACGTCCAGGCGGAGCGCAGCGAGGACTACTTTATGAGGTATATGGGAGACTGTGACGGCAGCATCAAGGATCAGCTTGTGGCGGAGGCTCCGGGAATGGTGGAATATTCCGGCCTGTACCCCACGGTTTTGAATATCGACGTGGGGGGCAACTCCGCAGATCAGATCCTTGCCTATATTAAAAACAACCATATCACCGCGGTTTCCATGTCAAAGGAATCGGCAAACGGGGATTATAAGTCAATACTGAACGCGGATTGCGTCAGCTATATACGGGACAGCGAGAGCGGGATATTGAAGAGGGCGGATCAATAGAGCAGAGCGCTGACGAGTCCCCCCACCGAAAAGGCGAGGAGAAAGCTTCCGATCCAGATAAGGATCGCGGTGAGGGCCTTTCCCTGCTTGAACAGGATCATCTGAGAGGCAAAGCAGGGAACAAAGAGGGTGAGCACGATGAGGGTGATCAGAATCTCCTTTTGCGTAAAGCTGCCGTTGGTCACCATGGAATAAAAGCCCNNGAAGAGGTTCGAGGCGTTTTCAGGAATTCTCAAAAGCCCGGTAGTGATGGGCGCAAACCATTCCCGCAGCTTCATAAACCCGTTGTAATAATCCAGGACTGCGATGGCGATTCCCCCCCAGAGAAAAGCAGGGACCGTGTCCCGCAAAAAATCTACCGCCTCTTTCGCGGTTTTTTTTATGATCTCTTTCAGATCTGGAAAGCGAAGGGGAGGAGACGGCAGCACCACGGGCTGCAGGACGCCGGGAAGAAGCAGGTTCATCAGAATTCCAAGAGCGCAAAAAATAAAGATGATTACAAATAGATAGAGAAGGAAGTACTTGATGCCGAGAAGAAACGAAAAGGAAAAGATGATCGCTACCTGAGCGGAGCATG
>DLFX01000170.1:0-13506 GCA_002482405.1 Firmicutes bacterium UBA7709
TGCCTTTTTTCCGCAGCTTCAGCTGCATTGGAAAAACGGACAGCATGCGAGCGCATGCGAGTCGGAGTCCGAAGGACGTTGCCCCTCCCCGGCTTCCCCGGGTCCGACTGACAGCTTGATTATCTTAACAAATCTATCTTCACCTGTCAACCGCTTTTTTATTCTTTTTTCGATTTTCTATGGCATGATTTTTCTTTCCATCATAATTACTTTTCCGGCTGGTCAAAGGACGGGAAACATATATGGAAGGTTGTCCCCTTTCCCAACTGGCTCGCCACTTCGATGCTGCCGTCCTGCAGCTGAACCAGCTTCTTGACGATTACCAGGCCCAGGCCGCTTCCTTTTTCCTCAGCCGGTTCTTCACGCTGAGTTTTCGTCCGGTAAAACCTGTCCCAGATATAAGGCAGGTCTTCGGGCGCGATCCCGGCGCCGTTATCTTCAATGTTCAGCGTCACCGTGCTTTGCCCGGACTCGATCCCGATCCTGATGATGCCGCGCTCCGCGGCTCTGATTGCGTTTTTCAGCAGGTTCCGTATCACCTGCTCCAGCCGGTCGGCGTCGCCAAGTATAATCGCTTTTTCACTTTTTGCTTCCACCATAATGGAGGTATTTGAGCGATTGGCCACAGGCTCCATGGATACGGCCACGCCGCGGGCCAGAGCATTCAGATCCACGGGCAGCTTCTCAATCGTTACATTGCCGCTTTCCAGGCGGCTCAGCTCCAGAATATCATCTACCAGCCTGTTGATATGAATGGTCTGGGAGTNNTAAATCGTACTCAGATACTTTTCCCGTAAAGCTTCGTCCTGCACCATACCGTCGCGGATAGCCTCGACAAAACCCTGCACCGCAGTAAGGGGCGTCCGGAGTTCATGGGAGATCTCCGCAAACAGGCGTGTTCTCTCTTCTTCCATCTTTCCGCTTTCCGCTTGAACCTTCTGCAGTCTTTCCGCCAGTTTATTGAGCTGGATGAAAAGGGTCCTGATCTCCTCCATGGGTTCTTCCTTATCGTTCAGCACATAGCTGCCATTGCTGATTTCGGCTGCTGCGGCGCCCAGACGGGAAATGGGCCTGGAGATGGAAATCGCCAGATAGACGGAAATGAAAATGATAAACAGCAGGATACCCATTCCTCCGACAGTCATCTGCAAACGCATTTTGCTCAGGCCCAGATCAAGGCTCGCGGCTTTTGTTTCCAGCAGGATACCGTTTTGAACGGGAGTCTGGCTGTCCCCCAGCGGCGCTATGGCGGCAAGGATAGGCTCGCCTGTTTCCTTCTCCTCTGTCTGCACCGTGGCGATGGAATCCTTTTGAAATGCCTTAAGATATTTTTCTTCTATCTTACTGCCAGGCACCATTTCCTGTTCGGCCGAGACAGCGGTGATATTTCCCTTCGTATCAAAAATTGTGATCTGAATGTTGTAGACATCCGCCAGATGTTTCAGCAAATCCTGCTGCACCTTGATTTGATCTTCCGTACGCTGATCGGGCGGCAAATTCCACTCGCCGCCCCGTTGATCGAGCAAGGCAAAATTGACCCGCTTAGCCTCGCGCAGCAAGTCCTGTTGAATCTGATTGTAAATTACCTGTTTTACCATAAGATTGGAGAAGACCACTAGTATGATGAGGGCAAGGGCAAAGGCTGTTACGGTGGTAAACAGAATCTTGGTGTAAAGATTCTTATTGAATTGTTCCTGAATGAAGCGCTTTACATTAAGCCAGATTTGGTGCAGGAAGCAGGTCGCTCTCAGGAATGCTTTCCCGCCCTGCTGCANNGGCGCTGCCCCCTCTTCTTTGACAGGAGGCGTGAACTGGTATCCTACACCCCACACCGTTGTTAAATATTCAGTCGGCAAAGACGCCATTTTGATTCTCAGTCTTCGGATATGTACATCGATGGTGCGCTGGTCACCGAAAAAATCATAACCCCACACCGCTGCCAGAAGCTTCTCCCTGCTGAAGACCCGGCGCGGATTCTGCGCCAGAAAATAGAGAAGATCATATTCCCTGGGAGTGACTATGATTTCCTGACCGCTAATCAGAACGGTCCTGGTATCACCTAAAATCTCCAGTCCGGGGTATTTCAGTTTCCAATTGGCCGCTTCCTCCACCGGCTGGGTACGGCGCAGCACCGCTTTGATCCTGGCCACGAGTTCCCTGGGGCTGAACGGTTTGGCAACGTAATCGTCAGCTCCCATTTCAAGCCCTAAAATACGATCTGCCTCCTCGCCCTTGGCGGTAAGCATAATGATGGGAACCATGCGCGTCGCCCTTAAATTGCGGCAAAGGGTAAGGCCATCCTGGCCCGGAAGCATGATGTCAAGAATCACCAGATCGGGGTTTTCCCTGTCAAATACGGCAAGGGCCTGATCCCCGTCGTTTATTCCAATAACATGAAACCCTTCCCTTTCGCCATATAATTTAACCAGCTCCAATACGTTCTGGTCGTCATCAACCAATAAAACTTTACCTGAATAGGACATTTCTCTACCCCCTTGTCGATACCTCGTATTATAAGTTTGCCGTCATCTTATGTCAACTCTGCCCGAAAACGAGAAGGAGGAATATCCTTCCATATTTACCCCTTGAAACCAATTGTACTAGAGACATGTTAACAATTAATTGCCAAACTATGAAATTGTATTGCGAAAATATGAAGAAATGTTACAGGAATTGCCAAAGGAATAAAATCCGTATAGACTTATAAAAGTATAAAAACGAATGGGGTTAACGGATATGATTGGAAAAATTTTGCGCGGTTTTTTTATTTTCATGCGGATCGCTGTCTGCTGCTGCCTGATGATCCTGATTATTGCGCAGACTTTCAGCGAGGTTTCCGGAGAAGCCGATTATGATTCCCGGGAATCAAAGGAACTCAGGGACATTGATCTCAGGATACTCACCCTTAATCTTGAAGCTCTGCCTGAAAGCGAGCTCTCTCCGCTGCTAAAGGAGGTCGGCTACAACGTGAAAACCAAAGTAATGGATTTCGGCGATTATAAAATTGAAACCAACGTTACGGGTTCGGATGTCGCCGTGATTGCGATCCATGGAGGCGCTATTGAAAGAGGCACCACGGAATTGGCATACGCTCTGGCCTCCCGCAATAACTACAGCTATTACTCCTATCTGGGAGTAAAGCCCAAAGACAACTCGAATTTACACATTGAGTCCGCTGAATTTAAGGAGCCGACCGCCATGAAAGTGGTCTCGGGATCGGAAAGGACCCTGTCCATCCACGGCTGCGCCGGAGAAGAAGCATTCACCTATATCGGACGGCGCGACGCCGGATTGGCAGACAAAATACGGAATTCCCTGTCGAGGTCCGGCTTTACGGTACTGCCCGCTCCCGAAGGTCTGGCGGGCGTATCGCCGGAGAATATCACAAATAAAAATAAAAACGGTTCGGGAGTACAGATGGAGCTTTCCCAGGGATTAAGGACTCAGCTCTTGTCCGCCGACGGCAATCTGCTGGAAAGCTATGTCGGCGCCGTCAGCGAGGCGGTCAACGGCAGCCCGGCAAAATGAGCAGTGCAAAATAGGCTGGGCACAAGCGATCTTATTCGCTTGTGNNTGTGCCCAGCCATTTCGTATACCGGTCTATCTCGATATACCCCTTTTGATGAAATATGTTCTTGACAGAAATGCCGGCCTTCTGTTATTCGCCCGCGTTTTCAATCAATTCCGCAGGAGTCTTAGCGCCCTTGTCCAGAATATCGTCTACTTTTTTCTCTACGCTGGGCTTGAAGGGATTATACTTGTCGAAATATCCGCAATTGCCGTGTTCTTTCGTGATTTTCTGCAGCTGGGAAACGATAGCCGGCCAGCTTTTGGTCAGCGCGGCATTGATGGCGCCTGAATAATCCTTCATCATGGCAGGATCCGCCGCGAGCTGATCTCTTAGGCCCTTGGATGCGGCTATTTGAACGCCTCCAAGCTGATAGCCATTAAACGATTTATTCTGATTCACGATGTTGCTGTCCATGTTTCCGGCAATGCGGTCGGGAACGCTGAGGGTTTTTACATCATAACCTTTGGCGAGCAGATGCAGTCTGATCAATTCCGCCAGCAGCTTGTTCTGGCCGCCGATATAGGTGGTTTCGCCATCGCCGGCAGCTCCGACGATGGAAACCGTGTAAGCCGAATCCTGGACTAAATCCACGGCTTCCGGTTCGTCAAAATTGATGGCCTTCATAAAAAGGCTACTGTTATCCGCTGTTTTCAAGCCTTCAAATACATAGGTATTATACTTGCCATACCCTTGCAGAGCCTCCGCCAGCTCTGAAGTGCCCCTTTCGATCCCTCCCCCATGGATCGCTAAAATCGTCGTTTTGCTTCCGATGTCAGATGCTTTTATATTATAATCCGCCGGGTTTTCCACGGCGGCCAGATCGGCGAAGCTATGGTAGCCCCCCGTGAAAGCGTAAACGCTTGTGCCGACGCCGAACGTAAACACTAAAGCAAACGTTAAAATTTTGGCCAGTTGTTTTTTCATACTAATCTAACCCCTTTCTGAAATCACTATCGTAACAGATAATCCACAGCAAGGACCATCAGTGTCAGCCCTGTTACCACAAGCGTCTGATGGCTGGTATTTCTCTTGCTGATCTTAATAAGATACAGGCATTTTTCCTGCAGGGTCAAAGCTCGAAACCCTTCCGGTTCTAAAATGCTCATTTTACACCTCCTTTCCAGCTCAAATATCTATATGCAACAACATTGTGCACCCGTAAGTCACCGCAAGCATCAATCCGGTGCTTAAAAACGTGGTCGCCAGTCCCTGGCGCTGGATCGTGTTTGCCAGTAATCCGGGCACGACAATGCCGACTGCCGCAAGTCCTGAGATATTGATGTAATCAAACGGTATTACCATTTGCAGCAGGAACTGCAGGACGATCGATATCGTCACCATCGCTGCAAATTTTCTTTTACCGTATAAGATGGTCAGCTTGCTCACTCCGAAGCCAACGATCAGGTATGTCAGAATGCTGATAAAAAATGTCATAAATATGGTCTGAGGCTGCTTAACAAGTAAGGCTAAATAACCGGGAACGACAAGACCGGCAGGTAAAACCCCCGTTATTTCTGTAAACAGCAGGCTCAAAATCACTCCTATAATGATAACTGTGTCAATATCTGTAAGCTGCAACGGTTTACCCTCCTTTATTCACTCCTGAATGATCAAATCAACTAATTCCTGTCCCCCGCCGTGTATGTTGCCGATGCCGAAGATCACCCTGTCCAGAAAATAGTCCCGGATCATTTGATAAACCTCATGGGGAGACAGGCCTTCGGCGTTGATATACTTTCCAGGCGCTATTTTTTTCGAATTGACTCCTTCGGTAACCGGGGACACGGTCTTGCCCATGGCGACGAGAATGTCGATTTTCATACTCGGCAGGACGTCCTCCGCAAGCTGCAGGGTCCTGTCCACCCGGTCGGACCGGCAATTGACGATCACCATAGGGTTGTCCGTCCTATAGCCTACGGCTGTGACGTGATCCCAGATCATGTTGATGGAATTCGGGTCGTTGGCGGCAAATCCGTTTACAAAATAGGATGGGGTGTCATTGGCCAGGGGATAGATCATCAGGGCTCCCGGATCAGGGGCGGCCTTCAGCATGCCCTTTAACGCCGTTTCCTTATCAATGTTCAGGGCCTTCGCTACAGCCAGGGCAATGGCGATATTCTCCGGGAAAAGGATGTATCTGAATTTTTCCATATACCCGTCAGGGATCTCCTTTTCATCGGCGATCAGCACCCTGCAGTTTCGTTTTTCGGCTTCCCTCGTAAAATAATCGTTGTAATCCCCATCGCTGATGACAAGAGTCCCGTCCCGGGGAATCCCGGACGTAAAGGACTCAGCGATAAAGTCCAGAGTCGGACCGCATAAGTCCATATGGTCTTTCCGTACATTGACGATGACACCGAGATTAGCTTTGATGAGCTTGTCCTGAAAAATGATCTGATAATCGGGATTGACGGCCATACATTCCGTTACAAAGGCTGTTGCGCCAAGTTCGGCCGCTTTTTTGACAACTTTTTTCTGTTCTATGATATTGGGACCCAGAGGTCCCCGTTTAATAGGCTCCTCCTCTTCCCGGTTCCAATAGATGATCCTCGCGCTGGTCCCCGTCGTCTTTCCGACGACCTCCAGCCCTGCTTCTCTCAGAATACCGGTGATCAGCCTGGTGGCGGTGGATTTCCCCCTTGTGCCGTTCACATTGATCCTGAGCCCGATCCTGTTTAAGTTTTTATTGTGTCTGATTTGCTCATAGATTCCTAAAAGAAAAACGAAGACCATGAGCGCTATTGCAAACTGCAAATCGATCTCTCCTTTCTTTAACGGCTTGCCGGTTCGGCCGCTTTACTTTCAATTATACGAAACCAAAATGAACAAACATTTTCAGGAGTTTGAAGATTTGTTGCCGAATTTTGAACAATTGTTACAGGTTTTTCAGATACGAAAAAAAGCCCTGAATTCCGGGCTTTTTCGATGTATCAGATCTATGATTGTTTTAAATTTTTATGTCAACTTTGGGTAGGTCAGCCGCGGTTATGGCAACCGTGGGTATCTCTGCTGCGGTTATGTCAACCGCAGGCTCATCATCCTTTGAAAGCTGCTTGTACTGATACGGATTGCTTTTGGGAAAGCGCATCGAAATCGATTTGAAATATAGCGCGGGGTCATGCTCCCGCAAATAACGATGATCCGCCGGAGGGACCTTGTCTCCTCCCGCGATACGCCTTGAAATTTCCATGCATGTCATCAGCTGTTTCAGTTTTCCTCTTTCTTCTTCCATCTGCTGACCCATGATTCCCAGCTGCTGCACACAGTCGTCCTTCTCTTGCAGCCGTTTCTCCAGGGTTTCTCCGGTCTGCGTTCCGTCGAGCTGCCGGTTATTAACATAATGATAAGCTCTGCTGTTTTCAATTTGCATTTCATCACCCCTTTTTTATTATTCCGTCATTTCCCCTTTTCTTATTTATCGGCACACTTCTTCTTAATATTAGCATTATCTCATCGCCTGTATAATCCGAACCCTACATATAAAATGATGCCGATGATATTGTAGATGGAAAAGAAGAGATATACCGACGGCCCGCCGTAACGGTCGAGGATCACGCCTCCCGCGAGCTGGCACAGAATCGCGCTGCTGCTGGAAGCGAACGCCTGGTATAGAGACATCGCCATGCCAATGACAGCCGGTTCTACAAGTTTTGCGACATAGCGGATAAACTCTACCAGCAGAATCCCGTTCACCATTCCCTGAAGGAAAAATGTTCCGATCAGAAGCGCAGGGGAGGGTCCGGTGCTGTACCAGAAAAAACGCAGCGCCGATATGATCATGGATGCCAGGATCATCTTTTCCATTCCCAGCAGTTTTTCCAGCTTTCCCGTCCACGCCATAAACGGAGCTTCCGCGGCGCACATGAGCAGAAAGGCGACGCCGACGCCCGCGATGGTTCCCCCTACATCCTTGTACAGAAAGCTGAAATACGTATTGTTGGCCACGTTGGTTCCCAGAACAAAGAACGCGGCAAACAGCAGCGCCATCAATTTTCTGTTTTTAAGAAGGACCAGGTAATTCCGATGCTCCTTTTTCACAGGCTCGGACCCATGTTCCCCGCGCATTCCGCGCCTCTTCAAGCGCAGCATGATGATCCATGCGATGGTATAGCAGGACGCGCAAAGCGGTAAAATGATAACCATGCCCTTGATATGCGCCAATTGTCCCGCGACAAAAACCGCCGCGGCGTAACTGAGGGCGCCCCATTTTCTTACAGACCCGAAATGGATCCGGTTCTCCAGGGTCATGGCGTCGGTAAGGGGCATGACAGGCGCCTGAAAAAAGAAGAAGATGGCGTAACCTATCAGAAAGACGGGATATGATTTCGCAAAAGCCAATCCGGCGATGACCAGGGACGCGATAATGCATAAAGCAATAACGACGTGGGTACTGTCCTTGCTGTGGTGGGACCGGTATCCCCAAAACGGCGAAGCGCCGATTCCCACAGCGGTGGCAGTGGCGGTCACAAGCCCGATCTGCACACCCGAAAACCCGATGCTTGCGAGATATTGCCCGATCAGAGGGAACAGCGTCCCGATAGCTCCGTATGTGAATATATAAATTCCTGCAAAACTGTAATATTTATTATCCATATTCTAAAGTATAACAGCGCTGTTTTGCGCGCACAATAGTTGCATTGGAAATCGGCAAAGAAAAAAGTTTCCACTCACCGCGGCTCGCCGCGTCATCAATATGATTTCCTGGAGGTGGTTTTCATGATGATCATAATGATTCGGACGGTAATTCTGTATTTTGTCGTTCTCTTTGTCATACGCGTCATGGGAAAGGCGGAGCTGTCGAAGATGGACCCCTTTGAAATGGTGGTGCTCTTCATGATAGCAGAGTTGGCGGCAATCCCCATCGAATCCCTTGATATCCCACTGCTGAACGGCGCCGCCGCCATCATTACCCTTCTTTTCCTGGAAGTGGCCATATCTTTCTTATCCCTTAAGAGTGAGAAGTTCAATAAGCTTCTGAACGGCGGTCCCAGCATCATCATCAGCCACGGAAAAATCAACAATCGAGAAATGAAAAGGCAACGGCTTACCATCGACGAACTGATGCAGCAGCTGCGGCTTAAAAATTTTCCATCTCTGGCGGACGTGGAATATGCCGTCTTTGAAGCCAACGGGGATCTGAGCATCATTCCCAAGCCCGGAAAGGCTCCGCTGACTCCCGAAGATATGGGCATTCCTGTGTCTTCCAAGGTGGTGCCGACGGTCCTTATCTCCGACGGGCATTTCTATAAAGAAAATCTCGAAAAGCTGGGAAAGGAAGAAAGCTATCTGAAAAAGGAGCTTTTAAAGGTAAAGCTCGACGACTATTCCCAGGTATTTCTCTGTTTTTATGATGAAAAGAAAGCGCTTCACATCTACCCCTACGGGAAGAACGTCAACGATCCGAAAAGCGAGGTGACCCCGAAATGAAGGCGCTGATCATCTCCATTGCCTGTATGGTTCTCCTGATCACGAGCTGGTGCTTTTTTGTCGGTTTTTCAGACAAGACCATCCACGGAATGATGAATTCCATCGAAGACGATATCCTTGTCAGCGTATACGCGGAGAATTGGGACAAGGCGGAAGACCAGTTCGACGACCTGTCCGGAAAATGGCATAAACAAAAAAAGGTCTACACTTTCTTTTTCAATACTCTGGATATCAACGAAACGGATTATTCCATCGCCAGGGCAAAGAACTATATCCATGCAAGGGATATATCCCTTGCCTCCGGCGAGCTGAACTGCGTCAAGGAACAGCTCGGGTTTCTTCATCTGAATGAATTAATAACCCTTGATAATATATTCTGACTATGATAATATCCAAATCAGTAGAGTAAATATTGTGCGTAAAGTGTCATGAGATGGGATGTTGCTTATGAACGAAAAACGGAAGGTTTGCGGTACAATATTGCATCCACTGCTGCATTAAGGACTTCTTTCTCTTTAGTGTAGTATTTAGCTTCTAAAGAGGAGGAGTTTTTTTATGAAGAGAAATCTTAATACCTCAAGGCTGATCACCATCGCCTTCTTTATCGCATTGGAAATCATACTGACCAGATTTTTGTCCATCAGTACGCCCATCCTGCGGATCGGCTTCGGCTTTCTGCCCGTAGCGATGAACGGCATCCTGTTCGGACCCTTATGGGCCGCCGGGGCCTATGCACTCGGCGATATTCTGGGAATGATGATCTTTCCGTCCGGCCCTTATTTCCCCGGCTTCACCCTGACGGCATTTTTAACCGGGCTGACCTATGGATTGATCCTTCACAACCACCCCGTAACATGGAAGAGAGTCCTTCTGGCCTCCTCCATCGTGTGCATTCTCATCAATCTGGGGCTTGATACCCTGTGGCTGTATATTATGATGGATGATGCCGTTGCAGCGCTGATCCCGGCGAGGATCGCCAAGGCGGTCATCATGCTTCCGGTCCAGGTGATCCTCATCCCGGCTGTCTGGAACCGCCTTTTGAGCAAGGTCAAGTTTATTCAAACTGCCTGAACGGGGCAGTTGTTATTGCGCTTTGCCGGCTTCGCTTTTCATCGTCTGATACTTTCCGCACCGGTCGGAGAAACATCCGATCTGCCTCCCGCCGGAGCGGAGAATGACGACCTCGCAGTGGTTGCTGCAGTCGGCGCATTCGAAGGTTTCCGTTGTAATGTCATCATGGCCCGCTTCAAACCCCTTGAAGCGGGTCTTTTTTACGCACCTAGCCCCATTTGCGAAGCAAATGTCGGCAGGTGCCATACGGAAATTCCCCGGCTTTAGCCGGAATGGAATTTTTCCGTTAGCCTGCGCCTCGCCTGCCGTGTTCTCCATATACTCCTGGGCCAAAACCGCGGAGCCGAAGGCGCCCATCACCTTATGGTACTCCGGCACGACGACCTCGCAGCCCAGCGCCTCTTCAAGTGCCCTGAGAATCCCCTTGTTTGACGCCACTCCTCCCTGAAAGCAGACCTTCGGCAGGATCTCCTTTCCCTTTGCCACATTGCTCAGATAATTCCTCACCAGTGCCCTGGACATCCCCCCAATGATATCCTCCATCGTACACCCAAGCTGCTGCTTATGTATGATGTCGGATTCAGCAAAGACAGCGCACCTCCCGGCGA
Source organism: Firmicutes bacterium UBA7709 (assembly GCA_002482405.1). The sequence goes on from DLFX01000170.1 coordinate 10,678, forward strand.
TCCGCACCGGATTTGACGCCCGCAGCGCGTAATCTCCCAGCTCTCCTATTTCCATACCCAGCCGCTCCGCCTGGCGGTCTAGAAAAGAGCCGGTGCCCGCCGCGCAGACGGTATTCATGGCAAAATCGGTGATAACTCCGTCGTTCAGCAATATGATCTTGGAATCCTGACCGCCGATCTCGATGATGGTCCTGATCTCCGGATCAAACACGGCGGATGCGACTCCGTGCGCCGTGATCTCATTCTTGACCACATCGGCCCCGATCACCGCCGCGGCAAGGGTTCTGCCGCTTCCGGTGGCTCCGGCCCCGGCGATTTCATCGCTTTTATATTCACTCCCCAGCTGTCTCAGCCCTTCCTTCACCGCCTCGATAGGATTTCCCCTGGTTTTCAGATACAGCTGACTCAGTATCTTCCTGTTCTCATCCATCACTACGAGATCCGTGCTCACAGATCCTACGTCAATTCCCAAATAATACATGTCTTTTTCTCCTCTCCAGCATGTCGACGAAGGCTTCCACTCTCGTGATATATCCGGCTTCGCCTCCCATTTCGTCATAGATCACCGTCAGTACGGCGAGTTTTTCTTCCTTCATCATCCGGGCGAAGACTGCCTTTGCGACGATCTCCGGCATACAGCCCACCGGAAATATCTGTATCAGTCCGTCGTATCCCTTCCGTTTGCACAGGACGCCCTCCTCCACCGTCTGCTTCGCATATCCCCCCACCTCATGGGCGAGATAGGGATTCCTGCGGGCGAACAGCGATTTCAGCCGGAACGGGTCTACGATGGTCCGGTCTACCCACCAGCCCAGGGTGACTCTTTTTTCAAAGGACACTCCCATATCCATCAGCATTTCTTCGATGTGGTGGTTTGCGAAGGGATCGATCATGGAAAATATCTCGCCTGTCACAAGCAAGTGAAGGGGCTCCCTGCCGCGATCCACCGGAATTTTCTCCAGCCCTTCAAGATGGGTCCGGATGACGCCCAGGGCCTCTTTGATCCCTCCTGCTTCCGCAAGCTCTCTGCGGCAGGCGCTGACCTCTTTCTTACAGGCGCCCTTCCGCATTTCGTATCCGGCCATGATATGCGCTCTCTGGTCCAGCAGCTCCAGTCTCTTCAACACCTTATAGGTTCCGTACAGCGCCCGCAATATCTCCGGCGTTTCCTTTCCGCTGTCGGAGACGATGGCGGAAAGCCTTCGGAGCATTTCTTTGATCCCGATGGCCGAAACGGAGTCAAGCAGTATCCAGCGAAAGGGGTACCCCCGCTTGTCCAGGATCGATTTCAGCAGTTCTCCGTATTCTCCAAGCCTGCAGGGTCCCATGGTCGCCGGCATGATCACCGTGTCCGCCCCCATCCGGTATGCCTCCATGAGGTTTGCGATCATAAGCTTGAAGGGGATGCACATCTCCTCAGGGGATATTTCGCTCCCCATTTCCAGGCTCCTGAGAGTGTTTGCGGGAGGAGTGACCATTTCAACGCCGATCTCCGAAAAGAGAAGCCGGGCTATCAGGTGAACATCCCCGATGTGGGGAAACGTAATCTTCATCTTAGCACCTCCCGAAAGGCTTCCAGCCTCGTATTGTATCCTGCTTCTCCCGTCTGCTCGTCCAGCTTGAGGACAAGAAAGGGAAAGCTGGCGATCCTGTTCTTTATCATCTCGATGGTGACGGAATCCGTTCCGCAGCAAAATGAAGAAACGTAAACGATCCCGTCCACCTCCTTCCGCCTTATCAGCGCCATGGCCGGCGCGAAATTGTGGATGAAAAANNATAGGGCTGTTTTATCAGCCCTGAGAGCTCCTCCATCATATCGCAGCGGCTCACTTGCTCTTCGGTGACGACGCCGATGTCCAATTGGTGAAGTTTCCGAATCAGATCCAGATTGGCAAAGGAATCATAAATGTTATAGGGATGACCCGCCAGAAAAACACGGCGGCGGTACCCGGTCTCATTGAGCCCGAAGCTGGTATTCCTCTGGTTTTCCAAAGCGGAGCAAAATGCCCTTTCCGTTATGATATCCTCCACACCCAGCTTCCGGCAGTTTTTTTTCAGCGTCTTTTTCAACCTCGCCCTGTCATTCAAATAAAGCGGTTCCGTAAAAATCAGGTTGGATTTTCCCACACCGCTCTGGGCCAGTTCGGGAAGCCCCCGGAATTTGGGGCAGATGGATTCTCCAAACTCGCAGTTCATGATCCTTGGTACAACGATGCGGTCACAGGCCTTCTGCAGCTTTGCGGCATGACCGTGAAACAGCTTCATGGGGAGGCAGGCTTCGTCGACGCAATTGCGGGATCCCAAATCCAGGATCTCCTTGTTCGACACGGTGGAATACTCCGCGTCGATCCCCAGTTCATTAAAAAAAGTCCTGATGAAGGGCTCATACTTATAATATAAAAGTCCGCCGGGAATTCCGATCTTCATGAAAAAACCTCCAAAGTGTTCTCATTCTTATTATTGACAGGGGGTTTCCCTTTTATAAACGTCTTTGAAATCTTTTCCCGTTAAAATGACCGGCGGTATTGACAGACGCAAAAATGAAGAATAAATTGGAATTAACAGCGGCGCCGTAGCAAAAACTACCGCGCCTTTTTCTCTTTGCAGACCTGCAAGGTCATGAGTGTGTAATAAAAGGAGGAACAGATGAGAGGCAAAAAAATATTAGCTTTCGGTATGACTGCCGCTATGGTTTTGAGCTCATTCTCTGTGGCATTTGCCGCGGAAGAGGCAAGTCCGGCAAATGCGGCCGGCTCTCCCCCAGAGGCGGCAAGCGTCCCCCCGGAGACTGGAAGTGCCGCAGCTGATACCGGCGCCGCGGGCATGTTT
>DLFX01000170.1:13512-17074 GCA_002482405.1 Firmicutes bacterium UBA7709
CATAGACAGGTGGGCGGGCTTCAATGTGCTGAAGGGCTTGAATGGGAAGTTCAGGCCCAACGACTACATAACGAGGGCAGAGATGGCCGCGGTCCTCGATACTTTGATGGATTATCGGTACGCCGCGGAAAATATCTTCTCCGACGTCCCTGAAGGCGTTTGGTATAGAGAGCCCGTGCTGAGGGCAAATGCGTCAGGCATTCTCAACGGCGACGGAACCGGCCACGCGAACCCCGGCGCAAAGATCACCCGGGAACAGGCGGCTCTCATGCTGGCCAGGGCCTTCGCCGTCGATAAAGACCTGGGCGTCGGCACAAAATTCAGCGATGAAGCAAAGATCTCTTCCTGGGCGAAATCACTGGTATTCGGCATGGAAAAAGCCGGATATATCAGCGGGTACAACGGTAAGTTCAACCCTCAGAACAATATCACCCGGGCCGAAGTGGTCACCATAATCAATAACGCGGTAAAGACATACTACAACAAGTCCGGCGTTTATACCGAGGATTCCCCCGGTTTATCCATCGTAGCTGCGAAGGATGTCACCATCAAGGGCGCGACCATCGGAGGAGATCTCATCGTTGCGGAAGGAACAGTGGACGGCAGCCCGATCTTAGACGGTGTGGAAATCACCGGAGATCTGATCATAAAGGGCGATTGCCTCAGACCCTTTACCCTCTTGGGCTCCATTGACGGCAGCAGGATGAATCTGGTGGATGTCGACCCCGACGCTACCGTCTATTCCGTATCCGGCAAAGGCCCTTTCACCTACACGACAAGGGGAGATTCTTCCTCCAAGGATCTGGCGGGGAGCTTTGTGGCGCTCTGGGACACCGACCGCGATGAAAAGGCAGACCGGATCGTGTCCGTACCCCGTTCCATAAGTGAGAGCTACTGGGATCCCGAGATGTTCTGGCTCACCGGCGCGGGAGAGGCCACGTCTCCTTCTGTCACCGACGCAATCGGGGAAGAGGTGTTCAGCAAAGACAACGTGATCCCCATGGGAGAACGCCTTCTTAGAGGATATGGGCTGGGAGATTACAGCGGCACTACGGACTTCTCCAACCTTCCCGATCCAACCTACTGGCCGGCGATCGATTACTATCATACGACCACCGGAGATACCCTTACCATGCTGACGGGCTATAAAACCATACTTCAGGCCACCGGAGGGACCTGCGGTCCCGCTTCCGCCCTGACGGTTTTAGAATGGTACGGCGAGCGCGGAGATCTGAACGAAGAAGACCTGTCCGGACTCCGGATGCCCCAGCCGAGCTGGGGAGGCTTTACGAGTCTGGAGGCTCTGACAGGCATCTTCAACAATCTTGGCGACCTGGGAGTCACCGACAAATGGACGCTCTATTCCAGCTTTGACGATCCGCAGAAGCTCTACGATCCCGCATGGATCAAGGACAATCTTGCGGCGGGCCATCCCATCCTGGTGNNCACTGGCAGGTCATCATCGGCTATGATACCATGGGGACCGAAGTGACCAACGACGACGTGCTGATTCTGGCGGATCCTTACGATACCACAGATCACCAAAATGACGGTTACAATATTCAGTCCTATGAACGGCTGGCTTACGGAGTGGGCTTTGAAGACGTGAATCCCGACCCGAAAGAGGAATATACCGGAACCAGCTTTCTGGTCGCCGTTCCGGAGGGCTGGAAATATGGCGGGCCCTTCAAGGGCGACGGAATCCACGACAATTCCCTCAACAAAGGAAGCTTCTCCGACGCCAACAAGATTCCCTACGGCGATACCGCCGCAGACATCACCGCTTTCTATCCCGATACCGAATACCGCGGAAATGACGGGACGGGGCTGGCGGGAGCCGCCACGGAAGGCGTTGAGCGCTCCGGCGACCACGACAATTCTCCGTACTACAACTTCTTTGATTTCTATAATATGGGTGGCGACGACACCAGGGAAATGCTGAAGAAATACCGCACGATCCAGCAGTCCACGGAATGGACCTGCGGTCCCGCTTCCGCCCTCACGGTCCTCGATTGGTTCGGCAAATCCGATGGGCTTACCGATATTGACCTGGCTCAGATGAGGCAGGGCGGCGAAGAAGGCGCCACCACCATCAACGGTATGGAAGAAATCTTTGAAGGGCTGAACAAGAACGGCGGAGACTGGGCCTGGTTCACCACAAGAGATCTCGATTACGACGAAAACCTGGAAGCCCACTCCATCGGTGATTATTATCTGGAGTGGGGCAAGGAAGACGGCGGTCTGATCCCCTATCTCCTGTCCAAGGGAATTCCGATGATGATCGGATGGGATGAATGGGGCGGACACTGGCAGGTCGTCATCGGCTATGACGATATGGGCACTTACGGCACCCAGGACGACGTACTGATTCTGGCGGATCCCTACGATACCACAGACCACAATCAGGACGGCTATGTGCTGGAAAGCTTTGAACGTCTCGTATTCGGCTGGACTGCCGCATTTGATGAGGACTACGCTCTCGTCGTGGCATTCCCGAAGGCCGGGCATGAGGATGTANNTAATCAAAGATCTTGGATTAAAGGCGCCGTATTTCACACCGAAAGCAATCGGCACTGATGTAGATTGACCGGATAGAGTATAGAAAAAGCGCCGTGTTATGGGTATTTCCTTGGAAGGCAGGCTTCCGGGGAAATAGCCATGACAGGCGCTATTATTTATTCTATGATCTCGTACATCGTGGCGGCGGCTTCCTTGGTGCTGTGCTCCGACAGTTCCAGGACCCTCGCCTTGATCTGGGCGTTGCCAAACTGAATCAGTACGACGTCGCCCACCTTTACTTCGCTGCCCGGCTTGGCAGCCTTTCCGTTGATAAAGATACGATCCTGCTCGCAGGCTTCCTTTGCGATGGTCCTGCGCTTGATCAGCCGTGAATTCTTTAAAAACTTGTCTATTCGCATGGGAACCTCTTGATTCTGCGCCGCGGCGCAATTCATGCCAAGCATAGCTTGGCGAAAAAAAGGCAACGTTTCCGTTGCCCTTTTTTTTAAATTTCTTATTTGTTTACTGCGTCTTTCAATGCTTTTCCAGCTTTAAACACCGGAGCCTTCGCAGCTGCGATCTTTATAACTTCACCAGGTTTTCTGGGGTTTCTTCCCTGTCTGGCTTTTCTTTGACGAGTTTCAAAAGTACCGAATCCGATCAGCTGTACCTTGTCTCCCTTGACCAGAGCTGCCTCAACGCTTGCAACAAACGCATTCACCGCAACTTCGGCATCCTTCTTTGTAAAACCTGTCTTTTCTGCTACGCTAGCAACTAATTCTGCTTTATTCACCGAACATAACCTCCTTTAANNCACTTCCCTTTACCGCATCTCCTCTATCAATAATTCCGATTCATTGCTTTGGCCTGTTCCCACAGCTTGTCCATTTCCTCAAGGCTCATATCCTCTAACCGTTTTCCTTGAAGCTTGGCTGTTTTTTCAATAAAACCAAATCTATCAATAAACTTAGATGAAGTAAAGTTTAAGGCCTCTTCTGGATTTACTCCCAGGAATCTAGCTACATTCACTACTGCGAATAATAGGTCACCGACTTCTTCCATA
>DLFX01000101.1 GCA_002482405.1 Firmicutes bacterium UBA7709
GTTGATGATGTCCTCCATCTTGTGCCAGTGAAAATGATTCGGAGAGAGCTGATCCACCTGGGAGATCATCATTTTTTCCGCGTATGGCTTTGCGAACGCGGGGTTTTTCAGGTTTCCGTTCCGGATCGTAAAGAGGAGCAAGCCGGTTTTATCAAAATCCCCCCGGCCGTAGTCCGTGACGTCCCAGCCGAGCATGTTTTCGCGAATTTCATCATATTCATGGCCCTTTTCAGCCCATTCCCCGGTCGACCAATATGCAAAAGGAGGGAGGTATACGTTTTTTTCTTTGAGCCATTGTAAGGTATCACTTATGAGCGTATTTATCTGCGAACGTTTCATTTTGGTCATATCCTCCTGATTAAGATCACCAACATTATTAAAAATCAGCATTGAATTGTATTTGCCTGAATTATATAATATGTATAAATTAGTTGCATCCAATTTTAACCATAGTACAAAATTATAGGCCGGAAATAATTTTACGGAACGTCGCACATCAAGAAAGAGCTTTGACTGAACGCTATACATCGAGGAGGTGATCCCTTATGAACGCCTTAAATTGGAGAGATCCGGCTTTCGACGACGGACTGAGGATCATTCAGACGGAGGAACAGCTGGATATTCCGGGGCTGCGCATGTTCGGAAAGCACAGCGTGACCAAGGCGATCCCGGCGCTGTACCTTCACTATCATGAAAGCGCCTTTGAAATCACCTATCTGTGCAAGGGGACCATGACCTTCATCACCGATAACCAACCTCACCATTTATCCGGCGGAGACGTCCATCTTTCCTTTCCCGACGAGGTCCACAGCACGGGAGCGGTGCCGATTTCCCTCAATGAAATGTATTGGTTCCAGCTCGACGTCAGCGCCGATAATTTTCTGTTCGTGGGAGACGAATGGAAGCGGGAGATCATAGAAGGTCTGAATAAGGTGGATCCCAGGCTTATCCGGACGAACACGGGAGAAATGCAGAAGCTCATGAAAGAGTTTTTCAGGCTGACCTATAAACAGGAAGGAAGCAAAAAATATCACGCGGCGTCCGTGCTGATTTACTTTTTGAATCAATTGATCGCCTATTCGCAAAAACAGGAAAAAATCATTTCAGAGGATATCCAGGCAGCGGTGGACCACATCAGGGAAAATCTCAGCGAAAATATCCCGCTTGACGTTCTGGCGGCGGTTTCCGGGCTTTCTCTCTCCAGGTTCAAGCAGAAATTCTGCCAGCAGCTTGGCTTTACTCCGCGTGAATACATCAACTTTCTTAAAATCGAAATCTCAAAGGAGCTGCTGATCGAGGGAAAAAGCGTTACCGACGCCGCCATCGAATTAGGGTTTTCAACCTCCAATTATTTTTCCTCGGTGTTCAGACGCTTCACCACCCTATCGCCGACGGAGTATCTGAAGGCAAATATAAACTTGAAATAAAACGACAAGCGCCGTGAAACCCATATGGATTTCACGGCGTATTTTTAAGTGTACGGAGTCGTTCACTCGGCTATGTAGCGATAGAGAAATGTCACGATCTGTGCGCGGGTACAGGGGTCGAGGGAGCTGAAGGTGCTGCTGCTGACCCCGTTGGTGATGCCCTCGTTGACAGCCCACAGCACCGCATTGTAGTAATATGAGTCCCCGGTCACATCTGTGAAGGGATTGGATGCCGCCGCCGCAGGTGTGCCGGCCGCTCGCCACAGAATGGTGGCAGTCTGACTGCGGGTCACAATGTTGCCGGGGCTGAAGGTGGTGGCGGATGTACCCTCGATAATGCCTTTTTCCAGAGCCCACAGCACCGCGTCATAGTAGTAGGCGCCGGGATTGATATCTGTGAAGGGGCAAAGCCTGTTAGCGGGGGCGGGACTGCCCATGGAGCGCCACAGGAAGGTTATGGTCTGAGCGCGGTCACAGGGTACGCCGGGGCCGAAGGCGGTGGAGCTGATACCGGTGGTAATGCCGTTTTCCACGGCCCACTGAACGGCGGCGCTGTAGAACGCATTCGAAGCCACATCGCTGAAGTTCGTCCGGGAACCGGTTGNNCGCGGCAGGCGTAGAGTTAGAACTGGAGCCGGATCCGCCGGAATGATTTTTGCCGCCGGAACCTCCGGACGTGCGCAAGGTGTACGAAATCAGGCGGTCGCCGTCAAGCGAATAGAAATCAAGAACTGTTTTGCCGGACTTCGTCGTGATGGTATACTTGCTGGGCTCCGGTTCATCGCCGTCATCATTGCCTATGGCGGCATAGATGCCGGATTTCTTGTCCGGGCTGCCGTCGTTATCGTAAGCATAGAATTTGAAAGTTTTCGCAGCCGTACCGTTCATATAGGTTATTCCGGTTCCATCGGCTTTTAACGCGCAGTACAGGCTGGCTCCCGCCCAGTCAGGGTCGCCGCTCAGATCCGCGTCCCAGGTGCCGACCAAGTCGGTCAGCGCGGACAGGGAGCTTTGCGTGCGCACTGCTGTATAATCCATATTTTCCAGGCAGAACAGGGAGATGACCTTTTCGATCAAGGTCTCCTCTGAATCTGCCAGCGCGCCGGTCGGGATTCCCGATCCCATCCAATAGGCATAGTCGCCGCTGTAGAGCGTTAACAGGGCATCTTCATCGCTTCCGTAACGGAATTCGATGTGATAGGTGGTATCCGGCGTGTCCGGGCATATTGCAAAGTATTTATATTCGTCGTTATTGCCATCCAGGCTTTCAAAGATGTAAAAGTTGAAACCGGGCTGGTCCGAGGTTTCTTTGTAATCAATATAGCGGTATGTATGGGAGAAAATTTCATTGCCATCCTTATCCGTACCGCTGATCTGGGTTCCATTAAAGGATATGTTGCTCACGTCATTGGTGAAACCGCAATAAAACTGTGTGCTTGCGGGATCTTTCTTATAAGCGTCTACAGCTTCCTGACCGTAGATGCTGCCGCCCACGCTGGCTTTCAATCCGGCCGCCGTATTATCCGCGTCGTCCGCACCGACGATGGCTGCGCAGTAGTCATGCCAGTAATGGTCATATCCGGGATTGAAGGTCGCGTTCTGAAACAAAGGCTGATATGCGCCGGTCAGTCCGTACAGCATCGTTCCGCTGGCCTTGTGCTCGTCGGAATCCTCATCGTACTGGTCTCCGCTTTCGTACATGGTGCCGGTTGTTCCGACAGCATCCATAGCCTCTGCCGTCTTTCCGTTGATCGTAAGTCCGGTAAAGGTGCAGCCACTCACATCGCAGCCTGCCGCGCGGCCTGCCACCGCTCCGGGAACTGTCACGCCGTAGGGGGACGTCTCATCTGTTCCGGCAATGATCGTACCTGTCACTGTGCAGTCTATAACAGTGAAGCGATCCTCCATGCCGAAGAAGTAAAGGCCGGTGCCCACCAGCCCGCCTGTGTGTGTAGAGCCGGGCGCCTTGATATTGACAGTCACATGGCAGTCTGAGATTTCGCAGGGGTCATTGACCGTGCCGTCGCCATCGTCGCCGATTCCGGCATAGCCGCACAGACCGCCGATGGCATGACCGCCTTTGGACGTTGTGATTGTGACATCCGCCGTATTGCCTGTAATGGATTCCATGCATTGCAGGCAGCCGCCGATACCGCCGAGGCCCACAGGCTCGACGCCTTCAGCGGTAACAGTACCTGACGCCGTGCAGTAGTTGACGCTGCCGCCAAAGCCTCCGCCGACCACAAGTCCGCCGCACTCAGCGACATCGCACTGAATAATGCGCCCGTCGGAGAAGTAATTGTCACCGATTACAATAATGTCTACATCATTCGCCACGCAATAACTGAGATCGGCATAGTTGCCGCCGCCTACGATACCGCCTACGCAATTGATGCCGGTGACAGTGCTGCTATCTGCGGAAATAGCTCCCAGGGTGACATGGGAAACCTCACTGCCCTCCATAGCATAGCCTACGACGCCGCCGGTGGCCATGTTGCCCTCTACGCCGGTGACGGTCAGATTCTCAACCTTGAGGTTTGTAACGCTGCCCGTGACGCAGGCAAACAGTCCGCCCACTGACAGCATATCCGCATCGGCAGTCACGTTTACGTTTGAGATCTCAAATCCGCCGCCGTCAAATCCGCCGGAGAAAGTCTTTTCCATATTCATCGATCCGTTTGTCATATCAACGTCGGAATAGGTCAGGACGCCGATGGGAGTCCAATCATAACCTTCTAAATCGATATCAGCTTTCAGCTGGAAATAAGCGTCCAGATGATTCCGTACGCAGTCAAGCTCTTCCGGGGACGTAATTTGATAAGGGTCATCCACAGTGCCGCTTCCTTCGGCGAATTCACCGGTTATGCCGCTTTCGCCGCCGCCGCCGGCAAATTCCCCTGCAATGGTGACGGACCTGCCTTCGGAAGCGCCGGGAAGTTCGTCCGCCAGCGCCACAGACGGCAATAAGGACAGCATCATAACAGCTGTCATAATCCACGTTAAAATTCTCTTGTTCTTCATTGTAGGAATCCTTTCTTTCATAGTTTTCACACTTTATTTTGTCAGTGCACAAATCAACGAGTTCTTTACGCCATCCCCCCTTTATCATGTTGTTCGCATACCAATTCTCTCCGCGAGGTTAGGTAAAACTAACCTTAAGTCATTTATTTTGGTTAGTTTAAACTAACCGATGCTTTAAAAAAATATGCCATAGGCAGCGAATGTTAACAAAAAATATTAATAAATATTTAACAACCATTTTTACGATACTACGATTCCCGGGCCAAGTCAATGAGGAATTCAAAATCTTATTGACAAATAAAATGGTATGAGTTAATGATTAAGGAGAGAAATATAGTGAGGAAACAAAAAACGACATGAATGTAAAGACTTATTTAGAAAACGACATATTTGTCGCAGGAATTGTCATGAGGGATCCTACGGAGCCGGAGGACTGCAATACAGCGCTCCACACCGGCGGGGACGCGGATAGTATCATAGAAAACCGCAGAAAGCTGGCGGCTCTCCTGGACTGCCGCCTGGAGGATTTCGTCTGCGCCAGCCAAAGCCACAGCGCCAACTTTCACAAGGTGGCCCTTGGGGATAGAGGACGGGGTTCTGTTTCTACGGACGACGCGATCCCCGATACCGACGCTTTATACACCTATGAACCGGGTTTACTCCTGTGCTGCTTTACCGCGGACTGCGTTCCTGTGATTTTCTATCATGGAGAATCCGGCCTGATCGGGATGATCCATTCCGGGTGGGGCGGGACCGTCAAAGAGATCGCGCCGAAATTGCTGGGACATCTTAAAAAAGCAGAGCACTGCGACATGAGCGACATGCGTGTCACGATAGGCCCGGCGATCAGTCAGGCGAAGTTTGAAGTAGGGAAGGACGTTTATGATCAGTATAAAGCCCTTGGCTATGGCAATGAGTTCATATCTTACAATGAGCTGACACACAAGTATCATATCGACAATCAAATGGTGGTGAAAAGGCAGTGCGAGCTGCAAGGCGTCCCCGGGGAAAACATCTCCGTCGACCGCACCTGCACCTATGTCAGCACGGACGGCTTTTCCTTCCGGCAGGACCGAAACACAGGAAGGCATCTGAGTTTTATTATGAAAAGAAAGGGTATCTAACACCTAACCGTAAAAACCATATGTGTAAGAAGGGAGAACACAAGATGCTAAAGACAGGAAAAGAGTATATAGAATCTCTGCGCAAGCTGAACCTGAATGTTTATATGTTTGGTGAAAAGGTGGAATCGCCCGTGGATCACCCTATCATCATTCCTTCCATGAACGCTGTCGCCATGACTTACGATCTGGCGCTGGATCCGATGTATGAGGATCTGATGACCGTAAAATCCCACATTACCGGCGAGAAGGTCAACCTGTTCAACCACGTGTTCCAGAGCACCGACGACCTGGTAAAAAAGGTAAAGCGCCAGAGGATGCTGGGCCAGAAGACGGCTTGCTGCTTTCAGCGCTGTGTAGGACAGGACGCCTTCAACGCGGTCTACAGCACCGCCTATGAAATCGACAAGAAGTATGGCACCGATTATCAGGAGCGGTTTAATAAGTTCCTGGCTTATGTCCAGAAAGAGGACCTTGTGGTGGATGGCGCCATGACCGACGTAAAGGGGGACAGAGGGCTGCCGCCAAACGGGCAGAAAGACCCCGACATGTATCTGAGGGTTGTGGAGCGAAGGCCCGATGGAATCGTCGTAAACGGCTGTAAGGCCCATCAGACGGGGATTGTGAATTCCCATGAAGTTTTGTGTATGCCCACTGTCGCAATGAAACCCGAGGACAAGGACTATGCCGTTTCCTTTGCGGTGCCCACCGACGCGCCTGGAATCACCATCATCTACGGCCGCCAGTCCTGTGATACCAGGAAGCTGGAGGGTTCGGAGATCGATGTGGGAAACAGCCAGTTCGGCGGTCATGAGGCCCTCATCATCTTTGATCACGTCTTTGTCCCCAGCGAGCGGATTTTCCTCAACGGAGAGACTGAATTTGTCGGGATGCTGGTAGAACGGTTCGCCGGGCATCACAGACCGAGCTATGCGTGCAAATCAGGCGTCGGCGACGTGCTGATAGGAGCAGCCGCTCTGGCTGCGGATTACAATGGAGTGGCAAAGGCCTCCCATATCAAGGATAAGCTCATCGAGATGACTCATTTGAACGAGACCATCTACTCCTCGGCCCTGGCGTGCTCCTATGAAGGATCGCCCACGCCTTCCGGCGCGTATCTCATCGATCTGCTGCTGGCTAACGTATGTAAGCAGAACGTAACGAGATTTCCTTACGAAATGTGCCGGCTGGCAGAGGATATCGCCGGAGGGATCATGGTCACCCAGCCGTCGGAAAAGGACTTCAGAAGCGGAGAGATAGGGCATTATGTGGAGAAGTATCTCAGGGGCGTCGATTCGGTGCCTACGGAGCACAGACTCCGGATCATGCGCCTGATCGAGAATCTGACCTTGGGGACAGGAGCCGTAGGTTACCGGACCGAATCCATGCACGGAGCCGGTTCACCCCAGGCCCAAAGGGTCATGATCCAAAGGCTGGGGAATATCGAACATAAAAAGGAGCTGGCCAAGAATATAGCAAAGATCAACTGAGGATGACTTTCACAAGAAATATCCGCCCCTCGATCAAATCGGGGGGCGGATATAATTTTCAGAGAATGGACGGATAGCGCTTGACCGGTTTGCCGGAATCCTGCCGCTTATTTGCGTTTTCCAAAGACGGTCCCCGTTTGATTTCCTTTTCAAAATCCGGATTTCTGGATTTCATTTCTTTTTCATATTCCTCCGGGGTGATCTTGCCGGCGTTCATCATTTCCAGCAATTCCGTTTCGGTATAGGAATAAAGCTGATAATTAAAGGAAACCTGTTTGTTGTTCTTGCCCGGCCCCGCGGCATATTCGATGACCGTCGAGTTCAACTGGTTCGTCTGGTCGTAGAGCGCGCTGTTTCCGCTTTGAGTCTTGTATTTCACATAAGCCCGGCTCAGATCAAGGGTATCATATTTTGAGGACACGCTGGATTCTGTCGCGGTATTCTGTCCGCCGACAACCTCCTCGGCAGCCTTAAAGGCTTCGAGTTCGATCTTTCCCGCCGATGCGGAATTCGGGGCCTGTGTTCTGGCAACGCTTGCGATTGCATCATTCATAGCTATTTTTCCTTTCCGATATTCTACACATCTTTCGTAAAAATATCGCCGGGCATATAGCTCGCCGTCTCATATATCGTCAGCTTTTCAAAAATCTTTAATGAATTTCTGAAAAAATCCTGTATAATACCTGTATAATATAAGTAACTCAGCAATAAAAGGGGATTGAAAAATGGAAAAGAAACTGTACAAATCAAACGATAAGGTTCTGGCGGGAGTCTGCGGCGGTATCGGCGAGTATTTTAACGTCGATCCGGTCATCATTCGCCTGCTTTGGGTCGTATTTACCTTGCTGGCGGGGGCGGGGCTGATCGCCTATATCATCGCAGCCATCATCATGCCTGCAAATCCGCTGGGAGGATCTGCAAGAGACGATTATACGAGAACGGAGGAGTCGGACTCCGGCACCCATAGAGGGAGCAGCACTAAAAACACCTCCATCGTGCTCGGCGCTATCCTGCTTCTATTCGGTTGTTTCGTTCTCATCAAGGATTACATCCCGTGGATACCGGAGAACCTCATTCTGGCGGTGATATTGATTGGACTTGGCGTTTTCTTTATTGTCAGGAAGAAGTAAATTCAATTGTTTCCTCAAGGAGAATATGAACCTAGTATCATATGTACGCAATAACATAGGGTGAGACAAAACACAAGACGACACAATGCGACACGAATGTCATATTGTGTCTTTTTTATGCATTTGGAAATTTTCCGCTAAAGAATAAATAAGCGACACGATTGCCATAATATCCAGAGAATCTGTAAAAGAAGGGATAAAATGAAACAATTCACCTGCAACTGCATCGACGGGCAGTTTACCCGCCCGGACCAGGTCTTTGTCGGTTTCGATGAAGAAAAATCCATCAGCTCCATTCTCTGCGCCTATCGTCCGAAGCAGAAGGTTACGCTGAGAAGCATAAAGCTGGATGTAAATTATTGCCCCAAGTGCGGGGCAAAGTTGAAAGATATTTAGGATTTACAATCGGATGGCCCGTCACAGATTGATCTCTCCGCAGGCCAGAATGGCCGCGCTTCCGCCGACCTGGATCTTTATGATTTCGCCGTCGAGAGTCAGCCTGCTGGTGATCTTTGACGGCCGGTTCATCGCCTCGCCCTGGATGAAGAGATTTTCCGTTCCCTCGCAAAGCAAGCCGTTTTTGTACAGGTAATAAGTCAGTGCGCCGTTGGAAGTTCCGGTTGCCGCCTCTTCGTCGATGTCGTAAAGAGGCGCGAAGTTTCTGCAGTGAATGGCGCCGTCCTCCGAGTTTACCGTGAAGGCATGGACGCCTACCACTTCATACTTTTCCGACAGCCGGGAAAGGGCGTTGAAATCCGGAGCGATGGCAGCCAGCTCCTTTTCATCCCGAACAGGCATCATAATGTCCGGAAGTCCGGTGGAAACCATTTCCGGGATCAGCGCGAACTTCTCGTCCGGGAGCAGCGCGAATTCATCCTTGCTCTCGGTACTTTCAGCATGAATTTTTTTTCTGAGGACCGTTCCCTGGTTTTCTTCCCTTATCCCCATGACCCCATATAGTTCGCGCAAGGCGTCGGGATCTGTGATCTTATCGATGGCTTCAGGATTCCCCATGTCCATGAGCACGGTATTTCCGGAAAGGTCGATGTTCAGGCAGCCTGCCAGGGTATTGCAGATATAGGAGGACCCAAAGGGAGCAAGACCGGCTTCGGCCATTGCAAAGAAGGAGCCGATGGTTGCGTGACCGCAGAGGTCGACTTCGGCGGCGGGGGTAAAGTATCGGAGATGGAACTCCTTTTCTCCTGTCTGTTTGATAAACGCTGTTTCAGAATACCGAAGCTCCGCCGCCGTTTTAAGCATCACTTCATCCTTCGGGAAATCCGTTCCCCGATCCAGTATGACGACTCCCGCGGGGTTTCCACCAAACAGGGTGTCGGTAAACGCATCCACAATATAAAATTTCATCTGAACCCTCCTAAACCTTCCGTTAAATCCTAAAACCTCCGAAAATTTTCTACGAATGCATTATAATACGCCCAGGATGCCGGCGCAAGGGCGCACACAAATTTGCATAGGACGCAGGTGCCGCCGATTGGGGACAAAAGGCAAAGGACGCCGCTATGCTCAAAATTTCGGGTATGGAGTAGCCAGCCGCCCCGGAGTGTGCAAAAATGCGAGCTTGGAGTATATTTTTACCGTTTGAAGGTCGTTAGAAGGAAAAAATATACACCCTACTTGAAAGTTGGACTCCCATAGGGGGGGTGCCCTACTGCACCATAGTCAAAATTCTGCACACTCGAGGGAATGGTTCTGTGGTTATGCGGCGCATTAATCATGAATAGTAACATTTCCGTACAACATATCCGTATACATATTTATTATTAAGAGTTATAGGCCATGGCCTATAAC
>DLFX01000290.1:0-9613 GCA_002482405.1 Firmicutes bacterium UBA7709
CGACCATCGCGTAAGTTCAATATTTCAGTGACTATAACATTCAATATTTCGATAGCGCACGATGCGTTAGGAAGGAGAGCGTGATGGTAAAAGGCATAAACGTTTACTCGGAAATAGGAAAGTTGAACAGCGTGCTGCTTCACAGGCTGGGCCGCGAGGTCGAGGGCCTGGTTCCGGATAACTTTGAAAGGCTCTTGTTTGACGAGATCCCGTATCTGAAGGTGGCGCAGTATGAACACGATTGCTTTGCAAAGGTTTTAAGGGAAAACGGCGTCGAGGTTTTATACTTCGTGGACGAAGTGGTAGCCGCCCTGGAAACAATAGAAGCGAGAAGGGCATTTGTCAAAGAATTTTTAAGGGACAGCGAAATATTTTCCGCCCATGCCATCGAGGCGATGGAGGAATATCTGCTGGGAATGCCTCTGAAAGATATGGTGGAAACCATCATCGCAGGCATCAAAAAGGATGATCTGAAGATCAAAAAATCCAACTCCCTGGCTGATTTCATCAACGAGGACTACCCCTATTACACGGACCCCATGCCCAACCTGTATTTTACCAGGGACCCGGGAGCCTGTGTGGGAAATGGCGTCAGCATCCACTGCATGAGCACCAAGGCCAGAAAAAGGGAATCGCTGATGCTGAAATATGTCCATTTATACAACAAGGGATTTATGCCGGCAGGAACGGATAAATGGTATGATTACGAAGGGCCGAACCCCATCGAAGGCGGAGATATTCTGGTGCTTTCACCGGAAATCGTCGCCATCGGACTGAGCCAGAGAACCTCGGCGGACGCCATTGAAATTTTTGCGGAACGGCTGCTGAACCATTCCAACAGCTTCCGTAAGATCCTGGTATTCGAAATACCGAAGCGCCGTGCGTTCATGCATCTGGATACCGTATTCACCATGGTGGATTACGACAAGTTCACCATCCATCCTGAAATCGAGGGACCGCTGCATATCTACGAGGTCACCTTGGATAAAGACAGGCGGCCGGTATTCAAAAGCAGCACCGACGAGTTGGAGACGGTTCTGAAAAGGGAACTGAAGCTGCCGGCCGTTCAGCTGATCAGGTGCGGCGGATCGGATCGGATCGCCGCACAGAGAGAGCAGTGGAGCGACGCCTCCAATACGTTAGCCATCGCTCCGGGAGTCGTCATCACCTATGACAGAAATCATGTGACCAACGAGCTTCTCGAAAACTGCGGCGTAAAGGTCATCACCATTCCAAGCTCGGAGCTTTCGAGAGGAAGAGGCGGCCCGCGGTGCATGAGCATGCCAGTCAACAGAGACTAAACGGTGGTCGCAACAGACACATAAAAATAAAACGCGATAAGGAGAATTGAACATGTGCAAAGGTAAGATTGTAATCGCCCTCGGGGGTAACGCCCTTCAGGCCTTTAATTCCCCGCCTACCGCGGAAGCGCAGCTTGAGGTCGTAAGAAAGACCTGTGACTATATCGCGCAGATCGTAGCCAACGATTATGAAATCGCTCTGGTTCACGGGAACGGTCCCCAGGTAGGCAGAATATTGCTGGCGTCCGAGACCGCAAAGGACGTCACGCCGGTGATGCCCTTCGACGTCTGCGGCGCCATGAGCCAGGGATACATTGGGTATCATATTCAGCAATCGATGCATGAAGCGCTGATCCGGATAAAAAAGGACTACGTTCCGGTGGTGACCATCGTGACCCAGATGGTGGTCGACAAGAACGATCCGGCCTTTAAAAATCCGACGAAGCCCATCGGTCCCTTCTACACGGAAGAGGAAGCGAAGAAAGCAGCGGCTGAGATGCATTACGTCATGAAAGAGGACGCGGGACGCGGCTGGCGCCGGGTGGTCGCTTCTCCAATCCCTACCCGCATTGTGGAAATCGATTCCATCAAGCGGTTATGGGATTCCACAATCGTCGTCTTTGCAGGGGGCGGCGGCATTCCGGTCATCCAGCGTGAAGACGGCTCCTATGAAGGCGTCGCGGCTGTCATCGACAAGGATTATGCCGCGGAGTTGCTGGCGGAGCAGGTCGGAGTCGACACCCTGCTGATCCTTACGGAAGTCGAAAAGGTGGCGATCAACTTCAACAAGCCGGATCAGAAGGATCTGGACCGCCTGACGGTGGAAGAAGCGGAGAAGTATATCGCAGAGGGGCACTTCGCCCCCGGAAGCATGCTTCCAAAGGTTCAGGCGGCGGTAAAGTTCGCGAAATCGGGAGAGGGCAAGAAGGCCATCATCACTTCCCTTTTCAAGGCGGTGGACGCTTTGGAGGGCAAGACGGGAACCCATATAACGGCATAGCGTAAAATAAAAGACAGGGATTCATGCGCTGAATCCCTGTCTCTATTTTTTGTTGTGCATGACAATTTCTTATTTTGCCCGGTTTCGTCGGTGTTATCGGTCGGTGTTATCGCCAGTTGATTTGATCATCAGTCGATGATCTCCTTTGCCATGCTTATCAGTTCATCCTTTTCGATGCCGTACCCCTGATCCATCAGGTTGTAGGCGATGCCGTCCTTGACCCAATTTACATATTGAACCTCTGAGGTCCGGATATCGTCGGAACCGTCGCAGCTGATCCACAGCGTGCCCTGATCCATCTGGCGCTGCTCTTCCTCCGTTGGAACGTAGTCCTCAGGAGCCAGCATCGTCGTCACCTTGGAATAAGTCAGATCGATATCGCCGTCAGGAATGATCTCATCGTTTGCATTGCCATTCTCATACAGCTCCGGTCTGTCCAAATGCGTATTCAGGCTCATGATCTGCCCCTTTTGAGTATCCTCGTTGTCATAATAGAATGAAATGCCTTTGTACATTATCGCCGTATTGCCATCGCTGTCCAAGCCTTCAGTGTCGCTGACAGCAGCGGATTTAAACTGGAAGCCGTTTGAAAAAGCTTCGACGTAATCGGGGCTGAAACCAGTGGCCTTTTCAACCTGACGCGCAGCGGGAAACTCGTCGAAAGTTTTGGTTGAATGGCTTTGAAGACTGCTGATCTGTGATGCCGCAAAGACGGCGGTGCTGGACAGGATGAGGGCGAGAGCCAGAATGAGCGCGGGCTTCATCCTTCCTGATTTAAAAACTTTATTCATTTCAATACTTCCCCTTTTCTTATCATTGATTTCTGAGCTGACTCTGTCGAACAATGTGTCCGACGGTATCATTTCACCTGCTTTGCTATGTAAAGCCTCTTTCATACATTTATCATAGAACTGATTCATATCCGGCTTTTCCATAATATCCGTCCTCCTTTAATTGTAAGTTCTCCAAATTGCGTTTCAGAATTTTTCTTGAAGAATGAAGTCTGGACTTCACCGTTCCTTCCATGCAGCCCATGACCCGGGCTATTTCTTTCGTGCTCAGCCCGCTGTAGTAGAACAGCATGACGGTGGTCCGCTTCTTTTTATCCAGCTTTTGTATCTGCTTGCACAGCGTGTTCGTCAGTTCCGTTTCCAGGTATTGCTGTTCGACGCTTTTCTCTTCAGAGGTCTTTGACTGATCGAAGACCTCCTCCACCGGCACGCTCCTTTTTTCAGCTGCGGCATACCGCCACGCGGTCCGTACCAGCAACCGGTAAAACCAGGTCTTGAAGCATTCCGGATTCTGGAGCCTTCCGATTTCAAAATAGCATTTTACAAAGGCTTCCTGGGCCACGTCTTCCGCCGCCGCCTGGCTGCCGGTGATGTGATACGCCGTCCGGACAGCTTTGTCCCTGTATAGATCGAACAGTTTTCTGAAGGAATCGGAGTCGCCGTTCTGAATGTTTATGATCAGTTCTGATTCATTCATGAAATCCCCTCCTAGATTGGTGCACCTGTATATAAGAGCACCGAAACGGGAAAACGGTTCAAAGTTTTTTAGCGAAACGGAAAAACTCCATTCCGGCTAAAGCCGGGGAGTTTCCGTATGGTGCCTGCCGACGTTTGCTCCGCAAACGGGGCTAGGTGCGCAAAAAAAGCTTCCGTCCTGCAAAGGACGAAAGCTTATAGCTGTCGTTATACCACCTGTTACTGCATACCAACATACGCGTTCCCTGTAACGGGGGAAAACCGTCAAAACCTACTTCCCGGCATTGCTGCATGGGCTTCGGCCTGCGACTCAGGAGTGATTTTCCGCCGTTTTCTACTGGTATCGGGCTCCCACCGTCCCCGACTCGCTGCGACGTTTGAAAAAGACGTACTCTCTCCATCACGGTCTTTATCGATTGATGTTGAATTCAGTATAGTGAAAAGAAATCTGTTTGTCAAGATGAAATTTCAGGATTTTTTTTGTTATAAACCAACAAATCAATTGAATAAGTTTTTACACAAATTATAAAGCGCCATGGTAAACTCGATTTTTCCCTCAGAGCCTTGGTCGAATTTGACGCCGTACTCGTAATAATTTTCCTCAAGCTCCTGGATCCAGATCGGGTATCCGCAGATCTCCACTTTTTTGTCCTCCTGCATTTGGATCATAAATTGAAGCGTCAGCTCTTTGTTCACGGGAAGCCTGATTTCCGAAGCAAAGCATAGCCCGTCCGAACTGATATTTTTTACGTTCACCTTCATCTTGTCGACCTGGAATTTCCCCGAGACCCCCGTGATGGACATCATCGCCTCCAGGGGCTTGGGAAGCTTGATCCTGAGGTACTTTCGCATGTCCTCCCTTTCCTGCTTTTCACTGAGGCCCTGATAGGGCGGACACGTTTCATTTACCAGCAGCTGTTCAAATTCCTTCACCGGCATCGGCTTATTATAAATAAATCCCTGCCCGGTATAGCAGTTCAACCCCTTCAGACATGTCAGCTGCTCCTCATTCTCGATTCCCTCGGCTACCAGCTTGATTCTGAGCTCCTGGGCCAGGTCGATGACGGATCTGGTAACGATGGTGCTGGCGTCGTCCGCCATTACATTCTTGACGAAGGAACGGTCTATCTTTAAAATATCGATATTGAAAGTACTCAGATAGGACAGCGAGGAAAATCCCGTTCCGAAATCGTCCAGAGCAACCTGAATCCCCGCATCCTGCAGCCTCTGAATATCTACGATGGCTTTTTCGGGATTTTTCATAAAGATGCTTTCCGTGATCTCCATGATCAGAAAGTGGGGGTCCAGCTCGAATTCCCGGATCGTATTGATGATATTCTCCACAAAATGCTTTTCAAAGAACTGAATGCTGGAATAATTCACCGAAACCTTGATGGGAGACATTCCCTGCTCCATCCAGCTCTTATAGTTTTTGCAGACCTCCCGAAGCATCCAGTTCCCCATCTTGATAATAAATCCGCTCTCCTCCGCAAGGGAGATAAATTCATTGGGCGAAACCATCCCCCATTCGGGATGATTCCAGCGAATCAGTGCCTCCGCTCCCAGGATCTCGCTGGTTTCCAGCTTGACCAGCGCCTGATAGTAGACTTGAAGCTGATTTCTCTCGATGGTTTTCAGCAGGTCGTTGCGAAGAACAACCTGTTTATAGATCTGTATTCCAATATCTGAGGAATAAAACCGATACCGGTTTTTCCCCTCGTGTTTGGCCCGCAGCAGGGATATATTAGCATAGTTGATCAGCAGATCAGGGTCCTTTTCATCAAAGGGATACATGCTGATTCCAAGGCTCACCGACATATCCAGCTCGTAGAGATCCACCTTGTAGGCGTCTATGAATAAATCCTTGATTTTTCTTACAGCCTCTTCATATTCCCACTTCCGATTTAAATTTTGTATGATGATCGCAAACTGGTCGCCGCTGTAACGGCAAAGGAACCCGTCGCCGTTCAAGAATTCCTGTAAGCGGCAGGCGACCTGAAGAATGAGCTGATCTCCGAGCTGATATCCCAAAGCGTCGTTTACATAGCGGAAGCTGTCGATATCGAGCATGATCAGAGCAAAACTGAAGTTCGGATCGGTGTTCTCCTGACTGAGCTGCTTCATTTTATTTTTCAAAAAAACTCTGTTGGGAAGCTTTGTCAGTTCGTCGTGAGTGGCTAGATATTCGATCTCCTTCTGGTCCTCAATGCGATCCGTAATATCGCTCCAGTTGATTACGAGGCCCTGGATGGAGGGCTCCGTCAATTGGTTGGTGATCGTATATGTAAGGTAATTCAATTTTCCGTTTATGTCTTTGACCGTCAGTTCGCCCTGCATTTTTTCCTCAGGGTATTGAAGGACGTAATCCACCATATAGATGAATTTCTCTTTATCATCTTCTTCCGTCACCAGCTCCAGCGTGCATTTTCCGATTCGCTCCTCTGCCGGTATTCCGGTGACCTTTTCCCCCGCGGGGCTTATATATTGAATTATGAGGTCGGGAGTAATGATCTCAAAGATGTCGCTGGATTGCTGCACCAGCACTTGAAACCGATTCCCGGATATGTAATTCTTTATGTCCTCAGGCTGCAAGTCGTAACCCTCCCGGTAATCAAACGAAACCTCCAAATCGCATGCTTTTTTCGCATCAATCCGGAGGTTTCCCCGTTGCTTCAATCGATGCGGACTTATTCTAATTTTTCCTATGCCTGAACTCGTCCGCCTTGTTTTCGACCTTGTTCTTCCAGAGCTCCGCCCTATCTCCGAACTTGTCCATTAAGTCTTCCGTTCTATCCCCCAGCTTATCCTTCAAATCATCCGCACGGTCCATGACATCTTCCATTCCGGCCGCCGCTCTCCCTTGAAAGGCCTCCGCTTTATCTTCGGCAAAATCCCTAAAATCATTAGCCTTATCCTCCGCAAAATCTTTTAAGTCATCCGCCTTATCTTCCGCAAAGCTCTTAAAATCATCCGCCTTATCTTCGACAAAATCCTTAATTGCTTCCGCCCGGTTCCTGATTTCTCCTGCGGTATCCTTCGCCGGCCCCTTCATATTGTTAAAAATACTCATTTTCATTCCTCCCCTGCTAAGCATTTTCAAAGTTATTTTACCATAATTCCCTTATTTAATGCAATTAAAATCTTTATTTTTTGTCAACTTTTACCAATTTCCATCAGGATTCTATTTTTTAATAGCATAAGAGTCAGCGCGGACATGAGAATGCCCGTTCCGATGAGCATCCATTCGATCCTGAAAAGATCAGACAGCGGACCGAACACCAACATTCCCAAAGGCATCATAGAGCTTGAAATCATAGTCAGGACGCCGAAAACCCTTCCGAGAAATTCTTCTTCCACCTTTTGCTGCAGCAGGGCGGTGAAAGGAGTGCTGAAAATCGGCATGGAAAATCCGACGATTACCATGACGGCCAGATAGATCCAGAACACCGGAATCACACCCAGAGCCACGGTTCCCAGCCCCATGATCAATCCCGCCATGACCATGGTGTATACCTTATTTTTAAAACCGCCCCAGGCGGCGATCAGGAACCCTCCGGCCATCATCCCGGCGGAAAACGTGATCTCAATTGCGGTGAGCCGCCACACGTCATTGCCGAAGCTCCTCGATACCTGCAGAGGGGTAAGAAACGCCATGGGCGCCGCCAGAATGAAAAACAGGCCGCAAAAGACAAACACAGCCTTCACGAACTGATGATGCGCAATATAGCGAAATCCTTCGCGCAAATCTCTGAAATAGCCGATTTTTTGTTTTTCCCGGGCCTTTGCGTGGGCCGGTACGCGGAGAAACAGGAGCAGGGTTGCAATTCCTATCGCGGCGGTGGCTACGTCGATAAAAAAGATGATCTCGATTCCCACCATAGCCAGCAGCGCACCGCTTGCCACGGGGGAAGCCAGGGTGGTCAGCGACTGAATACTGCTGTTGGCCCCGTTTACCCTCAGCAGCTTCTCCTCCGGCACGATCTGCGGTATAAACGCGCTGACAGCCGGCATCTGCACGGCCTGTCCCAAACCCCGAATTCCCGATATGAGGAACAGCAGCCAGAACTCCTTATACCCCGCGATAAACAGTATGCCCATGAGCAAAGTGACCGCGGCGATCATGGAATCGGATAAAACGATAAGGACTTTACGGTTGTAACGGTCCGCCCATACTCCTCCAAAAGGCGACAGGAAAAAGGTCGGCAGAAAACCGCAGATGATGTAAAGCGTCATCATAGCGCCGGATTGGGTTTTCATGGTGATATACCACATGATGGCGTACTGCACCAGAGAAGAACCAAAAAGAGATATGGTCTGGCTGGCAATAAAAAGTATGATATTCTTCTTCCAATTTTCCTTCATAATCGACCCTCTTGGTTTTGTTCAATCAACAGACCGCTTTTTCTCCGTTCGCTCCTAATCTTATCAGGTTTCATCCCCGCGTGCAACAATGCCGGTTCCCATACGGCAAGGTTGTCTTATTTTTTGATTAAAAATAGTATTAACTGTTTTTTCCCGTAATATATTTGTTAAGTGAGAGGTACCTTTTAGATGTGCAGGGTGCTGTGAAAGGAGGAAATAAGATCATGGCGGATACCGATTATTCCACAAATCCCACCGATGAGCAAAGGCGTCAGCTGCTTCAGGAGGCCCTGACCCGGGCAGGCAGGCAGGCGGACTTTGAGAATATCGTGGAGTTGCTGAGCCCGCCGCCGGATCTGACCCGGTTATTTACCCCGGGCGCTATGCGCGGCATCCGAGTCGGCGTCATCGGCGCAGGGCTGGCCGGCCTCGCGGCGGCTTATGAACTGAGAAAGCTCGGCGCTGATATCACCATCTTTGAAGCCCGCAAGGACCGGATCGGGGGCAGGGTCTATACCTTTTATTTCGACCGGTCGGGGGAATATTTCGGAGAGTTCGGTCCCACGAGGATCCCGGTCTCCCACGAGACGTCCTGGCACTATATCAATCTTTTCCATCTGGATACGGAGGCTCTCAGCGGCCCCAACCCCAACAATTTCATCTACGCCCACAACACCAGGATCCGGCGAGATCCGAGGAGTCAGAACGTGACCGATTATCTTTATCCCTTATACGATCTGACGGAAACCGAGAGGAATACCCCCTGGAACGTATTGAGCGATTACGCGGAAAATACCGTTATGAATCAGCTGACGCCGGAGCAGCGGACGGACATATTAAAGATACAGCCGGAATACACGCCCGAATACGCGGCTGCCACCAGGCTTTCCAACCGTCAGACCTACGAAATGCTGGGACTGAGCCAGGGCGTGGTGAATCTGCTGTCCGCCGTTGACCCCTTTGGGTTTGCCGGCTTAAACATAAGCTATGACGATACCATGAATACATCCTACTCTCTGGATTTTCTCAATACATACAGAATTACAGGCGGAATGATTCGCCTTCCTCTGGCGTTTTACAGTTCCCTGACGGATAACGATCCTCTGGAAATAGATTTCCCCTCCTATTTTCTGGGTAAGGTCGACATCCGGTTCGGCCAGCCTGTCAACGGGATCTCCCGGGCCAAAGCCGGCGGAGGGGTCGAACTGCGCTATCAGAATCTGAGAGGGACGGAATTGACGGAAGACTTTGATTACGTAATCTGTGCGATCCCATTTTCCACGCTGCGGGAAGTTCAGATCAGACCTCTATTCAGAAATGAAAAAATGCAGGCGATACGGGAATACAACTATATGGATGCAATGAAGACAAACTTTTTATGCAAGAAACGGTTTTGGGAAGAGGACCGGGACTACGGCAGAATGAACGGCGGAATATCCTTTACCGACCTGCCGATCCAGTCC
>DLFX01000290.1:9619-16477 GCA_002482405.1 Firmicutes bacterium UBA7709
GAGACGGAGAGGACTGCTCGCCATACAGTCCCGGCGTACTGATGGCATCCTACAATCTGGACCAGGACGCGGAAAGGGTTTCCAACCAGGCGGACCAGCGCCGATTTGACCTGATCTGCCGCAACGTGGAAGAGGTTCACGGGCTGCCGCCGGGATACCTGAATTCTGCGGTGGACAGTTACAAAACGGTGCATTGGAATGCGGAGCAATGGGCCCGGGGCGCCTTCGCCGCAGGTTATCCGGGGCAGCGAGTACGATTTGCGTACAGCATGCTGCAGCCCGAGTACGGCGGAAGGGTCTATTTTGCCGGCGAACATATCTCCGCAAAGCAGGGCTGGATCCAGGGCGCGCTGCGGTCAGGCAAAAACGCCGCCAATATGCTCATTCAAAACCTCAAGCTGCCTCAGAATCGGTAAAACACAGGGTAGAAGGGGAATATTTCCTTCTACCCCTTTCTATTATCTGTCCTTCAGCAGATATTCCTTCAGCGCCTCGACCCCTTCCTTTGTCTTCGAAGAGGTGATAAAAAAAGGTTCTTCCAGACCGATCTCCCTGAAATTTTTCAGCAGCAGCTCCAGATCGTTCCTCTTTTCCTCCAAATCGTTCTTCGTGATCACTCCGACCCTTTTCGCGTTGAAAACCTGCGCAAAGTTCGGCGGGAAGCTGAAGACCGGCTGGTCGAAGGACTGGACAAAAAGCACCGCGTCCGCATCCTGAGAAGCGGATATGATATACTTATGCATCATGGGGCTCTCCAGATATTCTCCCGGTGTGTCAATGGTATTCTCTCCATAGCAAATCGCCTGGCTCTTCATCACTTCAAAATCTTCCGAATTGATGCANNATGCCAGGCTTGTCTTACCGATACGTGAATTCCCAATGAGCATAATCTTTTTCTTCATGTTTTCGTAATATCGCAGGGCGTAAAGCCAAGCATGTTTTTCAGCACTTCATTGATTTCGCTGAGGGCGGCAAGAACGCCGGAAACGTCGCCCGTAATGATCAGCGCGCCGGTGAACCGGTCCAGAAACCCGATGCTGACCGGAGCTACCTTCGTAGCGATATCGGCGGCAATAATGGATGTCTCGCTGGGCGTCAGCGTTACGATGCCGATGGCGCCGCATTTCGACAGCCCCAGCCTTTGATAAATGTCCTCTTCCGGCGCCGCGATCATGTGCGCCAGCGTGACCTGCTTTCCCGGAACGAATTCCTGTATGATTCTATGCTTTTCAGACAAAGTAAGCCTCCTTTAGATCAGGTTTTCCACCACCATCGGGTGGGGTCTCGGAATGACGATGCTGCGCACAAGCTGACCTTTCTCCGACGCCAGACCGCTTCCTGCCGCTACCGCGGCCTTTACCGCGGCCACGTCGCCGCTCAAGACCACATAGGCCTTGCCTCCGATGCCAAATGCAATATGAAGGCGCAGGGGTTCCACTTCCCCCGTTTTTAACGCCAGATCCGCCGCTTCGATCAAAGCTGCCGCGCTGAAGCACTCGATGAGACCCAGGGCGTTGACGTGATCGACGCTTGCAGTGCCTGCAATGGCCGGAATCAGGGATTGATGGATGTTAGGGATGATAAAGCTGTCAACCACGCATTCCGGCGCCTTATCCGTTCCGGCGCCTACGGATTGCTGAACCCCGGAGGTATCTCCGGCAACGATACTGATATATTTGCCGGGACAGACCGTTTTGCTTACGAGGAGCGTAACATCCGCTACCTTGCACATAGCGTCGGTGCTGTCGATTCCCTGAACGATACTGTTAAACTCCACCATTCCGATTGCTGTTACGTCCATTAGCTGACACCGCCTTTCTCAATGATAATTCCGCCGTCGCCCACCGCAGCCACCGTACCGCTGATGCTGGCATGGATGTTGGCTCCCAGCTGGCCTTCCCTGATCTTCGCGATCAAGTCTCCTANNACCCGGCTTTACCACCGGCTCGCAGGGGGCTCCCACATGCTGTTTCAGCGAAATCTGCACCCGGTCAAATTCCAGGATCCCTTCCTGAAGCGGAGCTTCCAGATAATAATAGTCTGCGAGGCCGATCCTTCTCGCGATCTGCTTGGATGGGACCAGTCTGGATTCCCAGATGGGATCTTCCTTGGCCAGCGCGCCGTCATATTTGACTCCCTGTTTCGCAAGCTCCGCCTTGATGGCCTGATTGACTCTTCTGGGGGAGATGTTGACAGGGCAGGCGTAAAGTTCGCATACGCCGCAGTCGGAGCAGAGCATCGCGCCTTTTATGACCTGACTTTCCGTCATTCTGCCGTAATTTACGGCCCGGATGGTCATATGGGGTTTCAGATCCCTATGCCCGATGATATGCCGGGGGCAGAGGTCCGTACACATCTGGCACTGTTCGCAGACGGTTTTGACGATTTGCATGATCTGTGACATCGGTTTGGTCTTGATCCTGATCAGCGTATGATCCTCAGGCAGGACAACAAGTCCGCCGCTGGTCTTGGTCACGCTGCTGTCGAGAGACGCCAGCATTTTACCCATGATAGGGCCGCCGTCGATATAGACATTTCCGCCGCTGACCGCGTTGCCCGTCTTTTCGAGAAGCTGCCGGTACGTTATGCCGATGGGTACCGTGACCGTGACGGGATTCCTTACATTCCCCGTAACCGTAATGGTACGGTCGGTCACCGGCTTGTCTTCCATGGCGCCCGCGACGTTGATCAGGGTTTGAACATTGCTGACCACCGTTGCGATGGAAATGGGAATGGAGCCCGGAGGCACCGTCTTTCCCGTCGTCATCTTAATGGTCATAAGTTCGTCGCCGGCAGGATAGACGTCCCTCAGATATTCGATCCTCATCCCGCCCTTCAGCAGCGGGCGCAGCCTGTCGACGGCCTTGTGATACTTCTCCTTTGCCGCGATGATCCCTTCCCTTGCGGATACGGCCTCCATGGCAATGCCAAGCCCCCCGACCAGATCTTCCGCGTCCCGCTCCGCAAGCTGCTGGTCGACGCGAAGCAGAGGCTCGCATTCCGCAAGATTGACGATGACGGTTTCCGCTTTTGTCTTATACTTGACATGGGTCGGAAAGCCGGCTCCGCCGGAGCCTACCACGCCGCCGGCTTCAATCTTTTTTATGATCTCTTCGCTTCTCATTTTTCAAACAACTCCGAATCAACGATTCCTACGATATTGGCGTCGATGGGCAGATGTGTGTCTCCCTCCGCCTGCCTTGCGGAGGAGCCGGAGACGACCATCACGATTTCGCCCGCGCCGGCGCCGATTTGATCTCCTGCAATCATGGTATTTCCGAAGTTATGGATCTCCTCAACCTGACCTTTGGAATCGAAGGTCAGNNGTTGAACAACTAAAAATTTTATGCCTCGGAGAGTTTCTTCCTTCCTTGTGGACCATATCTGGCCCATGACTTTTGCTAAAATCATTTTACTTCTCCTTCTCGGCAGATCCGTATCGACTTCCGCCTTGCCATATCTGTCGCAAGGGAAGTAACGATGCATTTTCTGCCAATGGTGACGACGGAGCCCTTGCAGATATCCTGCAGGTCCCGTTCTGTCAGTGCCTTATACTGCCAATCGACCGCATTTGCCACCTCCGCGCATGGAACAGGGGCCTTCACCGCGGTCGAAAAATCTTTATCCGATTTAGGGCAGTCTCTCTCCGCGGACTGCATTCCGTCATCGCTGACCTTGACCCCGTAGCTCCTGATCCTGTCGAGATGATCCAGAAAAAGCTTCCTGTATGATTCCGGCCTGACCCTGGACAAGTTGGAAAGGCGCAGAAGCTCGATGCTGCCCGCGCCGCCCGCAAGCTTTTGCTGAACGATTTTCAAAAGCGGTTCGTCGGCAATTCCCAGAGCGAGTTTCGCGATGAAGTTCAGCGACGGCTGATATATCCTCAGTTTGCTCCATTCCCCGCGGGAAGCCGCGTCACAGCTTAAAAATCCGTCGCCGCCGTCAGGCCGCTCCTGGCAATATACATTCACCCTCCAGTCAAAGGGAAGGTTTTCAAAAGTATCCCTGGTTTCGATCAGGGTCAAATCCTTGCTTAAGTCCGCGCCGCCGTATCCGCCCGCTCCGTTCCGGATCAGGTCCTGGATCCGCTTATCGGCCATGATCAGTTTTACAAGGGCCGCAAGATTATCCTGTTCCATATCACACCTCCAAAATCAGAATTGCCTTGTCTCCGTTCTTTACAAGGGCAGCATTGGCTTCATCCGTATCGATATGGAGATCCATCGCATACTGATCACCGACCCTTACGTTGACATTCTCCAGCTTGACGGGACGTTCCGTCTTCAGATACGCCGTGACCTCATCCCTGTCAGAAAGCCCCATTTCCGCGGCTCTCACCGGATCGAGATGCAGATGCCGCTTCGCGATGATGACGCCTTTTTTCAGTTCCAGCGTTCCCTTGGGTCCTGCCAGGGTGACGCCGGGAGTGCCGTCAATGTCGCCGGAATCCCGGACAGGGGGCTCGAGTCCAAGCTTTACGCTGTCAGAAACGCTGAGTTCCACCTGGGCTTCCTTCCGAACCGGCCCCAGGATGCGGACGCGTTCTATCTTTCCCTTCGGCCCGATGACGTCCAGGGTTTCGGCTGCCGCATACTGTCCCGGCTGGGAAAGATCCTTTATCCTTGTCAGCGCATACCCCTGTCCGAAAAGAGTTTCCATATCCGATTGGCTTAAATGGATATGCCTGTTGGAGACACCGACGTTGACTTCGAACCGGCGTTCCTTTTCCTTATCGTATATCGCACCGGCTTTTTTGACTCTGGCCTTTTCCAGACAGACCAGAATATACATGGCGCTGGAAAGACGGTTCAAAGCGGACACAATGTCCTCCCGCCTGCATTTTCCGTCTGACGTGACAAAGGCGTTGATTGCGGCCAATTCCACCTCTCTCGATTTTGCCCGAAGCACATGAAGTTTCGCAACGCTCGTTCCATGTTCCCTCGATACAAAGGAATGCTTTACCCCGAAGTATTTCACCGGATCGTGGCTTACCGCCCGAAGCTGTTCCTTATCAAAGCCGAATATCAGCGGAAATTCAAATTCTTTCTCTAAAACTTCCGCCTGCATCAGGCCCCTGCAAAAAACCACGACTTCCTCCAGTTTTTCCGCCATGCCGCTCAGACCTCTGTCGGTAAACCAGAGCTGGGTCTCCACAAGCTGGGTAATAAAGGAGTCGAGTTCCCCCCTGAGCCGTATGGCAGGGTCCGATTTCAACACCAGCTTCTTCCCGTGGAGGTGGGTCATATATTCGGGTTTGTCTTCTTCGATCTCCACGCGGATCCCTTTATTCCGGATGAATTCCCGGGCGGAAGGGGTGATCACACTACCCTGGGGGATCTTCAAAACTGCAATTTTTTCCTTTGCCCAGTTTGTCCTCAGATCATTTTCTGTTACGATCATGGTATCACTGCTTTCTGCTCTGTGGCCGCTTATTTGTTATCACCTGCAGGCAGAATACTTTCCACTTCCATGTGCGGTCTTGGAATTACATGAACGCTGATGAGTTCGCCGACTCTCTGAGCCGCCGCCGCACCCGCGTCCACTGCCGCTTTCACTGCTCCCACGTCTCCCCGGACCATAACCGCGACATATCCGCCGGTGACATGTTCTTTCCCTGCAATCTTGACGTTGGCAGCTTTCAGCATCTGATCCATCGCTTCGATTGAAGCGATCAGACCTTTTGTTTCGATCATTCCCAGAGCGATTGTATTCTTTTCCATTTAAAGATTCCTCCTTATAAACCAAAAATCGGAAGCGAGAGTCATTTTAATCTCGTTATAACTTCCGCCACTATTTCGGCAATTAATTTTTCGCTGACTTCCATGCTGTCAGGCGGGCTTGACGCTGGCTGAGAAACCGCTTCCCGCGGTGTGATAAAACCGGCCGGGAGCTCCGGCATCCCTGAATGCCACGCCGCCCGTTTGATGTTCAGCAGGTGCTTCGGCCCGACATTCTCGGAAACGCTTGAGCCTCCCCAGGTTCCGCAGCCCAATGTGAACGACGGGGCCAGGTTCGTCGTGGCGCCGACGCCGCCCAAGGCGGCGGGGGTATTGATCAATACTCTGAAGATCGGCTTCTTCAGAACAAACTCTGTGATTACGTCCATATCGGAGCAGTGGATTGCCAGGCTATGACCGATCCCACCCAGCTCCAAAAGCTCGATGCACCGTTCGCAGCCGTCATGCCAGTCGTTGACGGTATAATAGCCCAACACGGTGGAGAGCTTCTCATAGGACAGCGGCCATTGGGGACCGACGCCATCCAGACGGGCGATCAAGCACCTTGCGGATTTCGGTACGTCGATGCCGGCAAGCTCTCCGATAAACTGCGGAGCTTTTCCCACAACCTTGGGGTTTACACCGTGAGATGGAAGGATCACCACCCTGGAAACCTTTTCCGTCTCTTCCCTGGTAAGGAAGTGCCCGCCTCTTTTTTTCAGTTCTTCTATCAGCTGATCGGAAATGCAGCTTTCCGCGACAATCGACTGCTCCGAAGCACAGATGGTCCCGTTGTCAAAGATTTTGCCCGTAATGATGTGTTCCGCGGCCTTCGCCAGGTCCGCGCTCCTGTGTACAAAGGCCGGAACGTTGCCGGGACCGACCCCCAGAGCCGGCTTTCCACTGGAGTAAGCCGCTTTCACAAGGGCACTGCCTCCCGTCGCAAGGATCATGGAGACATGCTTATGCTTCATGAGCTCGTTGGTCCCCTCCATGGAGGGCGCGGTGATACAGCTGACACAGCCTTCCGGCGCTCCCGCTCTCACCGCCGCATCGTGGACGATTCTGGCTGCCTCTTTCGTGCAGGCCGCAGACGACGGATGCGGGGAAAACACGATGGTATTCCTTGTTTTCAGGGAAA
>DLFX01000006.1 GCA_002482405.1 Firmicutes bacterium UBA7709
CCAGAAGACCTGCATAAAACCGGGAAGCCGCGCCACGGGTGATTTGGCACAGGCGGCAAGCCATACACAGGTGTATTTTATATTTTAGTGCAGAAAAAACGGACTGCGGCATTTTCGCTGCAGTTTTTTTTGTTCACATAAAAATGTGTTAAAAGGAGGATAAGAGAATGAGAAAGAGAGTACTTTCCGTCCTGCTGGCTCTGGCGATGGTTTTATCCCTGACGCCGGGCGCGGCCTGGGCGGAAAATGGAGCAATTTCCGCCGGCAGTCAGGCTGAGGATGAGTTGCTCTCCAATGATAGCCAGGATGGGACAATTCTTCCCGGCAATGATCAGAACGAGGGCGGGAGCGGTCCTGACGACCCCCAAATAATAACTCCTGTCAACGAACCTGAAGAAGGCGGCGGCGAAAATCCTGCCGGCGAGCCTGAAGAAAGCAGCGAAAATTCTGTCGGCGGGCTTGAAGAGGATGAAGGAATTCCTCTTGAATTACAGGCTGAGGATGTAATGCCCCTCGACATCGATCTGACGGCGGGAGAACCGATTGAGATCAATAAAGCAGAAGATTTGGCGGCAATCAAGGATAACCTGAGCGGCTCTTATAAGCTAACCGGCAAGATTGACTTGACCGGCGAGTGGACGCCAATTGGAAGTTTAAGCGCGCCCTTTACCGGCACTTTTGACGGCGGCGGATATACCATCGGCGGGCTGATTATCAATGCGGGAAACAAAACGTATCAGGGCTTGTTCGGCAAGATCGGAAAAGACGGCGTTGTGGAGAATCTGTCGGTTGAGGGTACGATCAGCAGCACTCAGTCAAGCAACGCTTGGACAGGCGGCATCGCGGGCCAGGTAGAGGATGGCAGCATCATAAATTGCGTCAGCAGGGTGAAAATCGATGCCAAAGGCAATAAAATTGGCGGAGTTGCAGGCGACGTTTCCGGAGCCGCAATATTTACCGGCTGTGCAAATCTTGACTCTGTTANNCGAAAGGCATGGCGGGCGGAATCATCGGCGGCATGTCGGGTACGGCAAAACCCAAAATCAAAAACTGCTATAACACTGGAGCGATTACCCCGACGGGTAGCAACTGTGGCGGCCTGATCGGGTATACCTCAGGAAATGTAACAATTGAAAATTGTTATAGTACAGGCACGGTTTCAACTATCGGAACTAACTGCGGAGCGCTTATCGGTCTCCTGACAAGCACAAGCACCGCTAAAAACTGTTACTGGTTGGGAGATGAAAGTACTGTCGGTATCGGTTCTTATTCTGCCACCTCAATTACCAATTGCTCTTTTAAAACAGGAAGCGAACTAAAAGAAGCAGCTTTTCTGGACACGTTGAATCAAAACGCCCCTGACGGAAGTCATTTTGCTATGGATTCCAAGGACATCAACGGCGGATATCCGGTTTTGGAATTCCAGAACCCCAAGACAGAGCAATATAAGGTGACCTTCGAGCTAACTCCGGCAGAGGCCAATCTGACAGTAAAGGATGCCAAAGGAGCTTCGCAGTCAGGAAAGGACGGCGTCTACGGCCTCCCCGCGGGGGAATACAGATATTCCGCTTCCGCTTTCGGATATAAAACGGAGGAAAAAGACTTTTCCGTAATAAATGCGGCCGATCCCGGCACGATTAAGGTCGTGCTGGCGGAAACCCAACGGCAGACGGTGACCTTCTCGGGGCTGCCGCAGGGAGCCGTGCTTACCGTCAGCCATGCCACAGCCGGGCCGATTAAACCTGAGTCCGGTGGCGGTTATCGCCTCCCGCCGGGAGAGTACAGCTATACCGCTGTCGCCAAGGGTTACGAACCCCTTGTCAACCAGACGCTTATGGTAGCTACTGAACCGGTGAACAAGACGGTGGTCATGACGCCTCTTAGCGTTGCGCAGCCTTGGGACGGTACGGCAAGGACTGCGGTCACGCCCATCGGTGGGATATATTACATAAAAAGCGGCGTGGAGCTAGTCTGGTTTGCCGATCAAATAAATGCGAAGAACCTCTTGGATGCCCAGGCGGTNNATGACAGAATATTTAACGGTAGTTTCGACGGAAATGGCTGTACTGTCAGCGGACTGGCGGGAACTTGCTTTGGGCTTTTCTATGGAACAGGCACTTCCGGCATTATTGAAAATCTGACCGTTTCCGGCTCTATCACCGGCAGCAGCAACATTGGGGGTATCGTAGGCGTAAACAAGGGTAGAATAGAGAATTGCGCCGCAAAGGTAACGATTGTAGCCACCGCCACTGATAGCCGGCGGGTTGGCGGAGTCGCAGGTGACAACAGCGGCGGCCTGATTTCCGGATGTGCGGCTCTTGCCCCGGTGACTAACAGCGCTAACAGCACAAATATTAACAAAGTGATGTTGGCCTTGGGCGGCGTTGCCGGGCAGAATTCCGGCACTGTTGAATATAGCTATAATGTAGCTGCCATTGCCGCAACAGGCACAAGCACCCACGGATTGGGGGGAATCGGCGGAGTCATTGGTGTTAACACGGGAAATGTTAAAAACTGTTATACTATCGGAGCTGTCAGCTATGCCGATACCAATGCCGATTCCACCGCAGGCGCAGTTGCCGGGGAGAATTCTGCTGGAGGAACCCTGCAAAATACCTATTATTTAGAAGGCTCCTGCTCTAAGGGCGTCGGAGAAGGCAGTGCAGATGGCGTGCAGTCCAAAGCCGCCGCGGAAATGAAAAAATATACGATGGCGGTGGCGCTGAACGACGGAAGTCCTGAAGGGCCGTTCTACCTGGCCCTCAACGAGAACCAGAACGGCGGTTATCCTGTTCTCAAATGGCAGGGCGGCAAAGCTCCTGAGGCGTTGCCGGATGAGCTTGCGGTGTCGGCGGACAAAGCGACTCTGACGCTTTCCCAGCTGGTTTACACCCATGCTGGGACCATTAAGCTGCCAAAAGCAGGGACTTCAGGCAGCGCGATTTCCTGGGAGAGCAGCAAACCTGACGTGATCAGCGCGGCAGGAGCGGTTGTCCTTCCAACAGCGGAGAATCAGGTTACTGTTGTCCTTACAGCCACCCTGACCAAGGGAGCCGTATCGGATACCAAGAGCTTCACGCTCACGGTTTATTCTGCCGCTCAGGTCACGCTGAATTATCTTGACGAGGCGAAAGCTTCTCTCAGTTCGGTTTTGACCCCGGTCTGCGGGCGGGATAAGAACATTTTGGAACTGGTGGAAAGAAGACTGGACGACTGCGGTTTCAGCGATGTGAACATAGTCTTAAAGAGTCCCGGAGCTACTTCGATGGGCGAGGGGACTTATATCGCGGTGAATGGAGTCATCACTTATTATTACCGCGACCCCAGCGTTACTTCAGCATACAATGGAGCCATTGTGCGCGACATTTCCTTCACGCTGTCCAAGGATGGGCAGAGTGTGAATAAGGACGGCGTTCAGGCCAATATCCCATGGGATCGGACCAAGGTTCTGGCGGCGCTTCAGGATCAGGTAGCATCCAAGCTTACATGGGACGCGATCAAGAACAAGAACAGTTCCCCGAAAGAAATCACCACCTCCCTCACCCTTCCGCTAAAGCTGAGCACGGCGATGTGGGCGACGGTCTCATGGGAGTCGGACTCATATGTCATCGCTCCGCAGCAGGCGGATCCATTGGCGATGGAAACCACGGGCACGGTCAACCGGCTCAGCGTGGACGCCCGGGTTAATCTGACTGCCGTCATACGCTTCAATTTGACCGCGTCGGGCGAATCTGATATCACCCTTTCCGTTCCGTTTGATCTGATCGTACTGGGCAGCGAGGGGGCGGATACTCCGGAAAAGATGCAGAAAAAGCTGGAGAACTACACCTTGGATAGGCTGAAGGATTCTATTACGCAGAGTAAGCTTGATCCCGCAGCCGTAAAGGGAGATATTCAATTCCCTATACCGTCTAATACAGGTGTGGCGGACTTTTCGGCCTACCGCTTTACTGTCAGCAGCAAAAACACAAAGGTGCTGGAAGTCAACGGGTATCGAGGTTACATCTATCGTCCGCTGCCGGGAAGCGTGCCGGTGACGGTCAGCTTTACCGTTACCATGACCAGCCGGGCAAATCCGACGCTTTCGGCCTCCAAGGATATGGCGGTTACGGTTCTTCCACTGGATCAGAGTGAAATCGACGAAGCGCTTCGCCTTATGGAAGCGGTTCGCGCTGACTATGCCAGGGCGCTTTTGGGTACAAATACCGATAAGGATACAATCACCTCAGACCTGAAACCCTTCCGGGAGGCTGTCTTCGGCTCAGATGGACAAAGTCTTGTTTACAGCCGAAACATTAAAGACGACACTCAACTCGGCGTTGTGGTGGACGACCTGCCTGGATCGGAGCCGGGAGGCCCCGGTTATGAACAGTGGAGAATTTACCGTTCCGGCAGGCCTGATATTCTTTCCCACGAGGTCCTGCGCCTGACGCAGCCGCAGCCGGTCTACGACACGACTGTCACTGTGGAGAGCTGTCTGACCCATGAAGTGTTGGGCAAATATGCGCTCAAATATCNNGGATTTCGCGGCTCTTTATCAGGTTCCCATTCTCGCTTCGTTTACAGTAAAGGGCAGCTCCGGAGAAGTGAATCCGAATCCGGACCGTACCTTCCAGGTCACGTTCGCGCTTGATGGCAGGGGATATATCGAAAGTATTTCCGCTGTTTCCAAAAGCGGCCTTAAGAGCGGTGCGACGGTCTTCGACGTTTTCAAGCGTGTACTGGCCGATAAAG
>DLFX01000112.1 GCA_002482405.1 Firmicutes bacterium UBA7709
CGGCGGGCATGCGCCGCAGCTTTTGGTGACTATTTTCAATGGAAGCATTCTGGGTATCCCGAGGGTTCTGTTGGTTCTGGTACTGCTGACCGTGGCCGCTGTGCTCATCTACCGTTCCAAATACGGCACTGTGCTGCGCGGTTTCGGCAACCGCGAGGAGTCGATGGTGCGCAGCGGATGGGGGAAATATGCGGCGGTATTCAACGTTTATATGATTTCCGGCCTGTTTGCGGTGCTGGGCGGCCTGTCCTTCACGGCGCTCACCTTTTCGGCGGACGCCAGCTCAATGGATTCCTATACGCTGCTCACCGTAGCTTCCGTCGTACTTGGCGGCGGGGCGCTGAATGGCGGCCGGGTCAGCGCGGTGGGAACTGTTTTCGGTGCGATAACGCTGTCCCTCGTCACCATTCTTCTTGGATTCTTGCACGTCAGCTCTGATTATACGGCGGCTGTACAAGGAATGTTGCTGATTATAATTCTATCGTTACGGTTGCTGCGGAAGGGGGAGAAAAATGAGTAAGATTCAAGATTTTACCCGGAATAATCGCTGGGCTTGGTCGTTCATCGGCGCGTTGGTCATGTTTATCGTAGTCTCGCTGATATCGGGAAAGATCTCCTATATGAGCTTTGCCGCCAACTTTACAATCGCCTGTTATCTGACGATATGCGCGCTGGGACAGATGATTGTGATGACGACAGGGCGTGGGGCTTTCGATCTCTCCATCCCCAATATGATCACCCTGTCGGCGTTTCTGACCATGGGCCTGACCAACGGGCAGGACAGAAACTTTTTCCCGGTACTGCTTCTGGTCATCGTTGTGGGAGCTGTGGTGGGCTTTATAAACAGCGTGCTTGTAATACGCCTTCGCATCACATCCATGGTCGCAACCCTGGCGGTGGGATATATTCTATCCACAGCTACTTCCATCTATAACCGGACCTTTAACAGCCTGGTTGTGTGTGATATCATGAAAACCATCACGAGAACCAGATTCCTGGAACTGCCGATCATCTGCTATATCGTTGTGCTGATCGTGATCGGTATCGCGCTGGTGTTTCGCAACGTCACCTACGGGCGCGCTCTGCTGGCTTTGGGCCAAAACAAGCGTGCGGCACAGCTTGCGGGGATTAAGGTGAATCGCGTCGAAATGCTCGCATATGTGATCAGCGCGGTTCTTGCGGCCCTGTGCGGTTTCTTCCTCTCCGGACGCGTTGGCGGAGCTTTTCTGGGAATGGGCGACTCCTATCTTCTGGATACCGTGGGAAGCGTCGTAATCGGCGGTACTCTGGCTTCAGGCGGCAGGGCGGTGCCTGTGGGCACCATGTTCGGCGCGTTGTTCCTGAGCTTTGTCGTAGCCGCGATGCAGGTGGCGAACTTCTCCATAGGCATGCAGAATGTCGTCAAAGGCGCGATCATCATCTTTGTTCTGATGCTCAGTGCCAACCGCTCGAAAGCCGATTGAGGATGTGACAGGTCCCCTGGCATGTAAAAAAAACGGTCAAAGGTTTATTCTGACCTAAAAAGGGGCAGGACTTATATTTATAAGCTTGCCCCTTTTATGAAAAACAAGGCGAAAAGATTCTTTCCTTTTCGCCTTTCTTATAGATTCGATATAAGGAGAAACCGGCCGCTATGAGGCTGTCAGCCGCATCACAGCAAATAGGCAAATATGATATAAACCGTTGAAATGGCAATAGTTACCAGCATGACGGGAAAGGCGATTTTGAAATAATAACCGAAGCTGATATGGAAGCCCTCCCGGTCCGCGATCCCTATTGCGACTACATTGGCGCTGGCTCCGATCGCCGTTCCGTTTCCGCCAAGGCATGCCCCCAGGGATAAGGCCCACCAAAGGGGAAAGACATTGATGCCCGACATGTCGCCCATCTGAAGGATTAAGGGAATCATCGTCGCGACAAACGGAATATTGTCGATAAACGCGGACGCGATGGCCGACACCCACAGGATAGCCATGGCCGTCAGAAACAGGTCGCCGCCGGTCAGATCGANNCGATACCGCCGACGAGGATAAACAAGCCCGAGAAAAAGAAGATTGTCTTCCATTCCACCTCGATCAGCACCAGCTCCGAATCGATTCCGGAAACGAACAGGAGAACCACGGCGCCCGTCAGCGCGATGGTCGAGGATTCGTAATGAAGAAGTCCGTGAAGCAAAAAACCGAGAATCACGAAACCGAATACGACCAGGCACTTCTTCAACAGCTTGCTGTCTTTTATTTCGGTTTTTTCATCCAGTTCCATGACCTTCTTCTTCAACTCCGGCTCCGTAACCAGAGATTTTTTGTAAATTAAGGCGAAGAGGAACGTTGTGACAAACAAGGTGGGGAATGCGATAACCGCGTCATTGATGAGAAAGTCCACAAAGTCCAGACCCGTCTGGCTGCCGATCATGATGTTGGGGGGGTCGCCGATCAGCGTCGCCGTCCCGCCTACATTGGACGCAAAGATTGCGGCGATTATGTAGGGGATGGGATTTAACTTCAGGGAATCCGTTACGCTCAGAGTAACGGGCAGGATCAGCAGAATGGTGGTGACGTTATCGAGAAATGCGGACAGGATGCCGGTGGTAAGGCATAGAAGGATCAGAAGCCAAAAGGGATTTGCCTTTGACGCTTTCACCATACGGATGCCAAGGTATCCGAAAACTCCTGTCCTCCGCATGATCATGACGATGATCATCATCGCGACCAATAAGCCGATGGTATTATAATCAACGGCTGCAAAGGCGTCCTCCTGGTTCAGTACTCTGAGCAGTACCATGAGCATTGCGCCGGATAAGGCGACGACCGCTCTGTCGAATCTGTCCAGGATGATTAAAACGTATACTCCAACGAAGATTACGATGGACAGTGTAAAATAAATGCTTTCTGTCATTAGGCGTTTCCTCCTGATATTGTTATTTATTCAACTAGTTATCTTCCGACTTCAACCATTATAAATTTAAAAAGCAATTCTCATGCCAATAATAATGAGCTTCCGCGCCGATGACAATGCGCATTTCCTTTGAGAATTTGCGGCGCCGGATGAAACGAAAACAGAACAATATTTCTCTTATCCTGTGAATTTTTTTTCATGGATTTATTGTTTACTACAAAGTGAAAAAAAGGTACAATGATAATGTCTGTTGTTCAGTGGACACTAAATAGTTTATATGCATTCAGGAAGGAAACAGGGGATGAAACTGCTGATTAGGGAAAACAAAATTTTGCTGGCCATCATCGTGATTGCCGTAATAATCTCATTTGTTACAATCGGGGGAAGGATTTCGACGGAGAACGGGAACAAAACTTACGATATCGTTTTGGACTACAGCGAAATCAAGGCTATGGCGGACCAGTCGGACCATGACGNNGGCTCAACGAATTCAGGAAAATGGGGATCACCAAGGTGGGACTCGCCGAGGAGAGCGTGACAAGCCTCATGGAGGATACGGATATTCCGGTCCATGGGACGGTGATGGATATCATAATGAGGGATTCTGCATGGGAATCCGATTATCCGGCAGATTTTATCGGTGAATTGAAAAAAAAGGGATTTGACCGGTATGATGTGATGATCGAAGCGGCCTCACCCGAAGCCTTTGCTTTTGTCGCCGACGGGATTAAGGCGCGGTACGAACCGAAAAACTATTTGATCTGGCAGGGTGAAAACGGCGGATATATCGTGCTGAACGGCACTGCAAAACAGACCCTTTATTCGCAGAAATATAAATTGGTGAGCTCCGCAAAGAAGGGTTTTACCGAAAAGGACGAGATCGTTAGCTCGAAGCTTATGTATATCAACTTCGGACTTTTTCCCTCCAAGGTAAAAACCGTGGAGGACGCGGGCATGGAGATCATTCCGAGAACGTCGAGCTATGAGGGATGGAACGACGCCCACTATGCGAAAGCAGTTATTGAAAGCTATGAAAATCTCAAGAAGACGCCGGAGTACATGATCGTCGGCGGGGAAAGCGTCATCGGCTATGACGACGGGATCAAAACCGCCCAGGATTACATCACGAAAAATCATATCACCATCGGACTGATCGAAAATACGACCCAGCTGCAGAACATCGACCAGTTCGGGGTAAGCGATATCGTCAAGGCTACCAATTATGACGCCGTGAGAATTTTCAGCGTCTGGGACTATATCCAGAACCGGTATCAGTATTACGGATATTCAGGGGCGCAGGAGATTGAAAACACGCTGTTCCGCGCGGTGGTGGAGCGCAACATCCGGGTCGTCTATTTCAAGCCCATCAAGGAATACAAGGATCAGCATGTTTATGTCACAGATCTCAACGAATATAAAACCATGTTTTCCAATCTTGAA
>DLFX01000361.1:0-285 GCA_002482405.1 Firmicutes bacterium UBA7709
AAAGTTTTGAGCACAGAGACCTACCTGACTACTCCATACGCGAATAATTGAGCAATCTATTTCGCATCAACCAACCCGGTCTATGTCGAATCAACCAACCCGGCCTATAAAAAGTGATAGGCCAAGAGCAATATACCGATGATAACAGCCGCGGTTATTCCCTTGGAAATACAGCTCCCCTTTGCCAGCTGCCTTATATCGCCGACCGTTGAACGGTTTATTGCATCAGAAAAATTCGACATGGGATGCTTTTTATACTCTTCTCTGTCGCGCCTATCCTGCTCA
>DLFX01000361.1:291-1112 GCA_002482405.1 Firmicutes bacterium UBA7709
CCGTTCTCTCAGGCTCCCAAGCTATCGGAGCTTCTGAACTATCGCATCTCGGGCCCCGGGCTCTATTTAGTATAACATCATTATAATATTAGAGACGAAAAATCCGGAAGAAATGTTCCCTCTCCTCTTTCAATCCATGGAAAATATGCCAAACCGCGCCACCTTGCCATCCTCCATCTCTATTCTTATACGCCCATTTGAAAAATACCCATCCGTAAACCTGCTTCCGTTGAGGCCATAGAGCCGGAGAACCTTTTCCGCGCCGTCCCCTGTGCGCAGTCCCCGGGGCGTACAGTATTTATCAGAAACCAGCGTGATCATGTGAATTTCCTCTTTTACGTCTTCATGCTTAATATACCCCAGTTCTGCCGTGCGGATGACCAGCTCCACATCTCCATCCGAAAGGGTCTCTTCGATCAGCGCCCCGCCGTCGATTTCTTCCCTGCCTATCGGTTTGAAGCGGTCCCGGATGCTCTTATCCAGCGATGAAAAATCGATGTCGACCTTAAATCCGGCAAGGTAATCTCCGTCCTCAAAATTGTTGATCAGGATGACAGAGGACTGAGCATCGTAAAACGCTCCTCCAAATCCGAACCGGTCGAAGTACGTCGCCGGAACAAAGACGCTTCCATCCTTGATAATAGGGATATAATCGCCTGCTTCGCCTCCCTCATAAAGGTAGGGGCGCAGCGGATTCTCTTCCGAAGCGTTGTTCAGGACCCGGGAACTGCCGATCCATACCTGTGAGAACTCAGCGTCAGGGCTTTGGCCGGAAGAGGACGGCAGGGCGATGAGGACGCTTTTGTCCGTTCCGTTGTAGC
>DLFX01000361.1:1124-3051 GCA_002482405.1 Firmicutes bacterium UBA7709
CGATATCGTTCGCTATGAAGGGCGTGTTTTTCAACGCGTGAGTTCCATCCGGCATGAGGGCCTCTCCATCGCCGGCTTTCATGCTGATAAAACAGCCCCGCGACTGCCCTTCGGCTTCATTGGATATTGCCGCCCCTGCCGAAGCTGTCAGGGTCAGGTCTGAGAGCGCCGAGGCTGTCAGGGTCAGATTTGAGAATGCCGGGGCTGCGATCCCAACTGTCAGCGCAAAAGCCGCAAGTATTGTTAAAAGTTTTTTCTCCATGTAAAAACCCCCTATCGGTTAACAGATTATACCATAATAGGAGGCCATATTCCATAAAATATTCAAATCACCCTGTTGCCGTACCCCATAAGATATTTACAGCAGCCCGTTCAGGAAATGCCCCAGGTGAAGTCCGAGGATGGAGAGCAGGATGCAGAAGACAAGGGAGCACAGGATGTAGACGAACAGCATGAGATAATTCTTTTTTTGGAACAGAGTAATGTTCTCCATCTGAAATGTGGAGAACGTCGTAAATCCGCCCATGAATCCGGTGCCCAGCAGCAGCTGATTAAAGTTGCCCGGATGTGCAGCCATCAGAAGCCCGATCAGAAACGATCCGATCATATTGATCAATAACGTCGCAACCGGAAACTCCGTCACGTTGATCCTTTTGATCAGGGAAGACATCGCAAAACGGCATACCG
The DNA here is from genome assembly GCA_002482405.1 of Firmicutes bacterium UBA7709. The sequence goes on from DLFX01000361.1 coordinate 1,812, forward strand.
CGCCGAAGGAGCCTCCCACCAGCACCATCACATATTCAGTCATCCTGTGCCGTCTCCCTCTCTGCGATAAGCTTATTGCTGACATATACCCCAAGACCGGCAGAAAGGAAGCCCCCCATCAGGCTCGAAAGGATGTATAAACCCGCTGTAATATAGTGCCCGTCCAAAATAAGACCGGCATTTTGCATGCTGAAAGACGAGAACGTTGTAAAAGAACCGATCAGACCGGTCCCAAGGCCGGTGACCAGCGTATTGGAAATCATCGAAAAGCTGGCGAGATATCGAAGGATAACCGCCATCAAAAAGCACCCTATAATATTGATCAGCAGCGTATTGTAAGGAAAAAGCCCTGCTTCAAGGGTTATGCTGATCCAGTATCTGGCCGCCGCCCCTATCGCTCCAAATATAGCCACGTATAAATAGTACATTTTTTCACCTGTTCAGTATCAGATCCACCGGCGTGGTAAAGACGATCCCTCCGGTGACGATCCGGTCCAGTTCTTCCGTCAAGCCGGCGAGATCATCTCTGGCGATGATGCACTCGACCACCAGGGGCATATGCTCACTTAAAGTGAACAAATGCTGATTGTAGATCACATGGTCCCTGCCATAGCCCGCAATCCCCTTGGTGACNNGTCTTCTGCAGGAAGGTAAGTATCTTTTCGTAGTCCTCTTTTTTCAGGAGCTTCTTTTTATTCTCGCTCGTATAAACCTTTACGAGAAAATGCTCATGTTTCAGAAAGTCGGTCTCTTCAAAGCCCTTTGAAATGCTGATCTGCCCGTGTTTCACCAATGGTTTCACGCACCCTTCCACCTTTTTGATCAAATCTCCGCTTAAAACGGACTCTATGATGATCGGCAAATTGTTATAGTATGCATCCTCCAGGATATCATACTCGATATGGTCCTCGTTATCGATCCCTGCGTTGCCGCGGCGCATCGTCGCTCCGGGAGCGCCCCCCTCCCACATACAGGTCAGGATTTCCCTGCAGGTCTGCTTTTTCTCCTCATGCTGTTGTTCATTCAAAATGATCCGCATTAAGTAATCGGGCATAGACGAGCACCCCCTTCAACCTTCGATCCGCGTTTTCAGCGGCAATTTTTATGATAATGTCACCTTTTCATCGCCTATTCCACGGCAATGGCAAAGGTCTACCGTTTCATCGCTTCTTCCACGGCGACGGCAACGGCAACGGTAGCGCCTACCATGGGATTGTTCCCCATTCCCAGAAAGCCCATC
>DLFX01000176.1 GCA_002482405.1 Firmicutes bacterium UBA7709
ATAATAGGTCCCCTTCCGCTTCTCCACAAACCTGAGGTAGTTTTGGGTTATGATGTCGTAGGTTCCCCTGCCGTTTACCGTTTTCCGCATATTGTCGTTGACGGAAGGCCTTCCGTCGATGCTGAGGATCACGTTACCCATATTCTCATTGATAAAGTTCGCCTTTGGATCGTCCAGGAGCAGGCCGTTGGTGGTGATGGTAAACCGTATATTTTTTCCGTAAACCTTTTCCGCCTCTCTCCCGTACGCCACCAGAGCCTTGACCACTTCAAAATTCATGAGAGGTTCGCCGCCAAAGAAGTCGATCTCAAGGTTTCTACGGCTTCCGGAATGTTCGAGCAAAAAGTCTATCGCCTTTTTCCCCGTCTCCAGGGACAGGAGTGAGCGCTCTCCTTCGAAGGCCCCTTTATCGCCGAAGCAATATTTACAGGCCATATTGCAGTCGTGGGCAACGTGAAGGCACATGGCCTTGATGACGGCTCCCCGCCCTTCCAGCATTTCCATGGTGATCTGAGAATCATCCGCATAGAGCATCCCGTCGTCAACCAGGCCGGCAACGTCCCCCAATGCCTCCAGAACGTCCTCCCTGCTGTATTTATCGCTCAGCAGCGCCGGAATTTCCTCCGACGGCGTTTCCTTATAGTAGTCAAGGATATCATAGACGATATCGCTTACCTCATGTACGGCTCCGCTGTTGACGTCGATGACGATATAGCGGTCCTTGTACTGATATTTATGAATCATTTTCTATCTTTCCCCATTTCTTCTGTGGAAAGCACAGCATAGCAAAATATTTCTCATAAAAAAGTGGCTTCACCACTTCCGTCTACATAAAAAAAGCGGCCCAGCCGCTATTTTTATTCTATGTACTATCTGCGCTTTGTGTTTTCACATTCCTGATTTGCAACCGTGCACGACGTTTTGCATGCCGACTGGCAGGAGGTCTGGCATTCGCCGCAGCCCTTGCCCGCTGTGTTCTTTAAGGTTGGTTTCGCAATCGTTTTGATGTTCTTCATGAAAATGTCCTCCTTATTTCACGCCTTTCAGGCATCGATTCAATCCAAATTCCTTTCGGAATCTGTATTATAGAATACTAAAAAAAAGCCTCAATGTCAATACTACTAATATTGCGGAAGCGCCGCCGGAAGGAGTGATCCCTATTTTTTGCGATAAGATAAAATTTGAAAAAATCTACCAGAGGATCTTGAAATCCGTGTTTGGTCTTTTGAATCCGTTTAAAAAAATAATCATAAGAACGGAATGTCAGGTCCATAGTCACATCGACGAAAAAGCTCTGATCATACTGAAAAACGACAGGTACATGGACCAATACTCCTTTTTCAATAATTTCATCGAGGAGATCAACGAAGGAGCCGTATGGGCGGACCAGGACTTTAAAAGCTCCAATCATTTTTATAATCCTTATAAAAAAAAAGAGGATTATACGGCAGGAGCAACGCCATGGTCCTCGCCCTGGAGTACTATGAAAAGGCCCGCAAATACTGGAACAAAGCGGATTGCCGAAAATCCCTCTTCTATTTTGGCGCCGTACTGCATCTGATCCAGGATGTTACCATACCTCAGCACGCCAACATCCGTCTGCTGGACGACCATCGCCAGTTTGAGAATTTTGTAAAGCGGACCTATCAATATATCGACGCCTTTCAGGCGATTCACGGCGCATATCTGCTGAGCTCCGTTGAAAACTTTATAAGGTTCAACGCCAGGACTGCTTTAAAGATATATAAAAAGTTTTGGCAGATAGAAAACGACGAGAGGCGCTTCTACCGGATCACAAGGTGCACCCTTCCCCTGGCCGAACGAACCACAGCGGGAGCCATGATCATGTTCTACGACCAGGTGGTCAGAGCAGGCTCAAACGAAAAAATTTCTGTCAATCGTGGTTAGGTGCGCAAAAAGGTCCGGCGGTAAGTACTCCTCCGGACCTCTGTTATTATCTTTTGCCTATTTTTGAAGCTTATCGGTCAGCTTATACAGGAAATCCTGAATATTTGCGACTATGGTTGTGACCTCGAGAGTCCCCCGGTCTCTGAGCTTATTCAGCACAAATTCGGAAACATCCACGGCATAGATGTATACGGGCCTCACTTCGCCGTTCCTGACCGTATATGACGGCGTGAGGTTTCCCGTCGCGATGGTGTGAAGCTGGGTCGCCAGGCATACCACCGTGGTCGCTTTCATCGTATGCTCCCGCATAGCGTCCTGTACGACAGCCATATCGTCGATCACATCGCGGAGCGGCCCGTCGTCGCGGATAGAGCCGGCAAGTACGAAGGGTACGTCGTTCTTCACGCAGGAATAGATCAAACCGTTGTCGATTCCCAGCTCCCTGATTCCCTCTCTGATGGAACCGGCCTTATTGATCATGTTGATCGTGTCAAGGTGGTTGTAGTGTCCATTATGCCTGTTCTCCCGGGTGCGGATATCCTGGCCGAGAGCGGTTCCGAAAAGAGCGCCTTCCAGGTCGTGGGTGCCTACCGCGTTTCCTCCGAAAACCGCATGGGCATAACCGTTATCGAGAATGTATTCCATCGCGTCCCGGGCGCCGATGTTGAAAATCGCCGCCGGGCCCAGAACCCAGACAATATGCCCCTTATCCTTATCGTGCTTCAGCAGCTCCACGAGCTGGTCGTAATCGGCGTCAAAAGAAGTCTCCCTCGATCTTCCGCTGCGGAAGGCAAAGGGGTCGAGCTGGCTGTTGGCTCCCCGGAATCCGCTGTGGTGCAGATAGATCCCCTCCGTGCCGTCGTCGGTCCTTCCGGTTATCACGGTCTCTCCGACTTCAAGCCTGCGGAACTCCTTGGCCTCCAGACTTCCGTCCGGATGGATCACCGGAACGCAGTCCATCCTCGTCTCGGGCATTAAAACCCATTGTCCTTTGATCTTGTAATATTCCGGATACATTGATGTTGCATGAAACTGATCGGGTGCA
>DLFX01000205.1:0-7666 GCA_002482405.1 Firmicutes bacterium UBA7709
AGACCTTTTCCAGGGCTTCTCTTCCGGGATCATCGTAGCCGTAACCGGTGTTCCAGCCGAAATGCATATCGGAAATCCTGTTTTTCTGAAAGGCGTCCAGTACTTTATACTGATTATAAGCCATGATATCGTCCAGTTCCCGATAGATATCCTTAACCTGATCTTCGGCTTTTGCAACGGCATCCAGCACGGATTCGTGAATTTTAAACTTTTCATTCAATAATTGATACGTGATTTTCTGCATGATAATCTCCCGCTTGTTTACATAATATTTATATCGTTACTTTCGACTATATTTCTCGTTATTTCCGGTCAATTCTTCTTCATCACTTCTTGTCAAATTCGTCTTCCCACTCAAAATTTTTAACTAAGTCCTTTTTCACGTTCTTTTTATGAGCAGCGTAAAGCTGAGTCGTGGTTACGCTTTCATGATCCAGCAAAGCCTGTACGTCGAATATGGAATTTCCTCGGCCGATCAGGGAGGTAGCTGTCGTAGCTCTCAGCTTATGGGGGCTGTAGCCTGCATTTCGAGACGTTGAAAGCCCGATAGAGGTGTACTTCTTGACAAGCTCCCGGATCTGACGTTCCGTCATGCGCCTGCCCTGAAGGGAAAGGAANNAGGGCGTCCCTGTTTTCCTCTGTCACTTTATCGCCATCGGCCCGTTCTTCGTTGAGATATTCCGCCAGTGCCTTTTCTACCGATTTGTTCAGCGGCATAATGGATTCCTTACCCCGTTTCCGGTAGATTTTAAATTCGCCCCGGCTGAAATTGAAGGAGGAAATGTTGAGCTGTTGCAGTTCCGACAACCTAAGTCCGTATGTAAGGAATAAAATCAGGATCGCTTTGTCCCTTTTTTTCGTCTTCTCCCAGAATTCCTGCTCTTTTTTTGTCAGATTAGAGCCTGTGGACACCGCGTCCAGCATGCGCATGACCTCGTCGTCCTGCAGTGCTTTGATCTCCCGTTCCCCCGGTTTCGGAAGCTTGATGGGGTCGAAAGCATCGGTGATATTTCTGCTGATCAGTTCATCTCTGTACAAGTATTTGAATAACACGGATAAAGAGGATTTCTTTCTCGCAAGGGACTTCTTATCATTCTCATATACGTATATTGCCTTTTCCTTTTCCACCTTGTATCTTCTGCAGTAATCGATAAAGATATTGATGTCCGCCGCCTTGATCTGCTCAAAATCATCCTGTCTGATATTTCGGATTTCTTTCGCCCTCGTCAGATCCGTTTCGTGGATCAGATAATTGCAGAAAAAACGGATATCCTGCAAATAGGCCAACCGGGTCATGGGCAGAACATTTCCTTTGAGATATACGAAAAAACCATTTAAAAAACGCGGTAATTCATCCTGAATCCCTTGGCATTTTTCCATGATCTCGTTTTCCTTCAGGATGATGTTGTCGGGTTTATCACTCTTATTATGGATTTTTAATTCCTTTTTTACCGCCATTTCCCTTCTCCTGTCTGTCGTATGCTATGCAAATGTGGTAGGGTGCAAAAGTTGCCGTGATATCGCAGCAGAAATGTCTGCAAGGGCTTCCGCTTCCGTTCTATATTCGGATAAATTGAACCAGCGCATGTCCGGATACCGCCTGAGCCAGGTCAGCTGCCGCTTCGCGTAATGCCGCGTATTGCGCTTGACCAGGCGGATTGCTTCGGGCAGGTCGTATTCGCCGTGAAGGTATGCAATGATTTCCTTATAGCCGATCCCCTTCATGGAGATACAGTCTTCCGTCAGTCCCATATCGAGAAGGGACCTGATTTCATTCACCAGCCCTGCTTCCACGAGGAGGTCCACTCTTTCGTCGATTCTGCGGTACAGCTCATCACGGTCCCTGGTCAGGCCGATGAGAATACAGCCGTAATCCTCTGTGGGGACAAAGGATTCCCGGAATTCCCGCATTCCCTCTCCGGTGGTTTCAAATACCTCGATGGCCCGGATCACTTTCTTCAGGTTGTTGGGGTGGATCCTTTCAGCGGCGGCAGGGTCCAGCGACTTCAGCCGGTTATGGACATGTTCCGCGCCGTAGAGCTCCGCTTCCCGTTCCAACTGCTTCCGGAATTCCGCCTGTTTTGGCATCACGGAAAAATCCATATCATAGATCAAGGAGTTCAGATAAAGCCCGGTACCCCCTGACACCACGGGAGTTCTGCCGTCCCGGAACACTTTTTCAATATATTTTTTCGCAAGAGCCTGATACTCCGCGGCGGAAAATTCCTCTCTCGGATCGATCTCGTCCACCAGATAATGCCGGGCCTGGGCCAGCTCTTCTCCGGTGGGCTTGGCGCTGCCGATGTCCATGTATTTATAGATCTGCATGGAATCCGCCGAAATAATTTCCCCCTGAAAGGCTCTGGCGATTTCAATTGCATATTTTGTTTTGCCGACGGCCGTGGGGCCGGAAACAAAAATAACCTTATGATCCTGCATTTTAAACCCTTTTAAACATCTTTTCAATCTCATATTTCCGCATTCTCACAAATGTCGGCCGTCCGTGGGGACAGGAATAGGGATTCTTCGTCTTTGCCAGATCGGCCATCAGCCTTTCGATCTCCTGCATATCCAGCACATCGTGGGCCTTTACCGCCTTTTTGCAGGCGTTCGTGATAATGGAGTCGATCTTTTTCTGATTTTTCAGATCCCCTTCCTCTGATATATTGTCCAATATGTAATCGATGAAGTCGCTGGCTTCATCCAGCTCCATAAATACGGGGATCGCCTTTATAATATATGCGGCCGGTCCGAATTCTTCGGCCTGAAAGCCCATATTTCCCAGGAAATCAAGCATTCCTTCCATATTGTTCTTTATGGCGTGGGTCACGTTGATTACGATCGGCGTCAGGATCATCTGTTGGGCCTTCTCCTCCTTCTGATATTGGGCGAGGAGCTGCTCGTAGAAAATCCGTTCGTGAGCCGCGTGCTGGTCTATCAGGTAGAAGCTGTTTTCATCCGCCGCCGTGATGTAAGTGCCGAAAATGGATCCGGTAACCGTCAGGTCCTCTATGGCAAACTCATGCGGGGTATGGGCTTTTTCCAAGGGCCGGTGTGTTTCGTCTGAGGGCCGATATCTTCCTTCCGGCTCTTTTACCTCCTCGGGTTCCGACTCTATCTTCTGTTCGGATTCTTTCTCCTGTTTTCGTTGCTCGAACAATAATTTTTTTATGTTAACCTGTTCTTCAACCCTTTGCTTTGGGGCGGGAATTTCGATTTTTGTCTCTATCCCTGGGGCGGGAATTTCAGCTTTTGCCTCTGTCTCCGGGGCTGATTCCCGCAATACGGCAGACGTGGCGGAGCCGGAATCGGATTGCTTGAATTGAAAGAGGTTCTTCTCTTTTATTTCAGGAATGGCCTCCTTGGTTTTCAGACCTTTTCGGATGGACTCCACGATGAAATCCTTTACGAGCCGTTCCTCGTCAAACCGGACTTCCCTTTTGTTGGGATGAATGTTGACGTCCAGCTTTTCGGGAGCCACCTGAAGAAACAGAAACGCGATGGGATATCTGCCTTCAAAAAGCTTCTCCAGATAGCCGTCGGAAACAGCGCTTTCCATGAGCTTGCTGTTGATATAACGGCCGTTGACGAAGAAGATCTGGCTCTTCCGGTTTGTTTTGCTGTTATCAGGAGCAGAAATGAAGGCTTCCAAGGCCATAGGACCATTCTCTTCCTGCAGATGGATCAGCTTGTCGCCGATCTCCCTGCTGTAGATGGTCAGGATATTGGAGTGAATATCCCCTTTTCCCGCCGTTGAGAACAGGATGTTCCCGTTATTGATAAGCCTCATCCTGATCTGAGGATATGCCAAAGTCATCTTTGAGATGAGGTCGATGATCAGGGTGCTTTCCGTGGAGTCGGGCTTCATGAATTTCAGCCTGGCGGGAGTGTTGAAAAACAGGTCCTCAATGATGATGGTGGTCCCTTCCGGGCAGCCGGTATCCTCTTTCTCCAGCACTTCTCCGCCTTCGATCTTGATCCGCATCCCGCTCTTGTCAGCCGTTGTTTTCGTAATCAGTTCCACCCTTGAAACCGCCGCAATGCTGGCGAGGGCTTCCCCTCGAAAGCCCAGACTGCCGATATGGTCCAGATCCGCCGCACTTCTGATCTTGCTGGTTGCATGGCGTTTAAAGGCGAGGTCCACATCTTCCTTTTCGATCCCGCTTCCATTGTCGGTGACGCGGATATAGGACTTCCCACCGTTTCTGATCTCGACGATGACCGAGGACGCGCCGGCGTCTATGGAGTTTTCCACCAGCTCCTTGACCACGGATACGGGCCGGTCCACCACCTCTCCCGCCGCGATCTTATCGGCCACGTTCTTAGACAGCTCTATGATTCTTTTATTTTCACGTGTTTCCATACAGGCCTCTCTTCGATTTCACCCTCCAAAGGGCGTTTTCTCTAGTTTTCCGCCGCCTTTTTCAAGTCCTCCAGTATCCCGAAGGCCTGGGAAGGCGTAATGTTCATCAGATCCAGCGCTCTCAGCCGCTCCACCACCGGATTCGGTGCAAAGCTGAAGAAGGATATCTGTTCGGTGTCGGCCTTTGGATCGATTTCCTCTTCCGCCGCTTTGCCGGCATACTTGCCCAGATCGATGGAAGCGCCGCTCTCCTCAAGCTCTCTCAGCTTTTCCTCCGCGGTAAGAAGAAGCTGCTGGGGCACTCCGGCAAGCTTTGCCACGTGGATTCCGTAGCTCCTGCTCGCGCTTCCCTCAACGATTTTATGTAAGAATACGATGTTGCCGTCCTTCTCCTGGACGTCTACGTTCAGGTTTTTCAGGCCCGTCATATGGCCTTCCAAGGCGGTCAGCTCGTGGTAATGGGTGGCAAACAGGGTCCTGATCCGGCCTTTGCTGTTGCAGAGGTATTCCACCACGGCCCATGCGATGGACAGTCCGTCGTAGGTGCTGGTGCCCCTTCCGATCTCATCGAGGATGATGAGGCTCCTGTCGGTGGCCGTGTTCAGAATATATGCCAGCTCGCTCATCTCCACGTAGAAGGTGCTCTGGCCCTGGGCCAGGTTGTCGGAAGCCCCGATCCTGGTGTATATCCTGTCGACGATGCCGATGGTCGCCGCTTCCGCGGGAACAAAGCATCCCGTCTGGGCCATGAGCACGATGAGCGCCGTCTGCCTCATATAGGTGGACTTTCCGGACATGTTGGGTCCGGTGATCAGCAGCAGACTGTTGCTGCTTCTATCGATATAGGCGTCGTTGGATACGAATATGCCGTTTTTTATGGTCTGCTCGATGACGGGATGGCGGCCCTTTTCTATGATGATGGCGTCGCCGGCCTTCACATCCGGTTTCACGTATCCCAGCCGGCTGCCTACCTCGGCGAAAGAAGCCAGGACGTCCAACACTGAAACCGCGGCGGAAGTCCTTTGGATAGCGCCGATATAGCCCTGGATGAAGCTTCTGACCTCCGCAAATATCTCATATTCCAGCTGATTGATCTTCGTCTCCGCGTTCAGCACCACCGATTCCACCTCTTTCAGCTCCGGGGTGATGTACCGTTCACAGTTGACGAGGGTCTGTTTTCTGATATAGTCCTCCGGAACCAGATTTAAATTCGACTTGGTTACCTCGATATAGTACCCGAATACCTTGTTGAAACCGACTTTCAGATTTTTGATGCCGGTCCTTTCCCTCTCCACGGCTTCCAGCCCGGCGATCCATTGCTGCCCGTCCCGGATGGAGCTTTTCATATGGTCCAGCTCTTCCGAATAGCCGTTCTGGATCAACCCGCCTTCCTTTATCGTAAAGGGGGGTTCATCGACGATAGCCCTGTCGATGAGCTCATAGATTTCCGTCAGGGGATCCAGGCTTTCCTCCAGCTTCTCAAGGAGCGGATCTCCGCAGGAAGCGAGCTCGCCCTTCATGTCGGGCAGAGCGAAGATTGAATTCCGCAGGGCGATGAGGTCCTTGCCGTTGGCATTCCCGCAGGCGATCCGGCCCGCAAGGCGTTCCAGGTCGTAGATTTTCTTCAAATGTTCCTTTATATTGTTGCGCAGGAGAACCTGATCAGTCAAAGTCTCCACCGCGTTCAGGCGTTCCTGTATCTCTCTCAGATCGTTCAGGGGCTCTCTCAGCCATTGCTTCATCTTCCTCGATCCCATGGCCGTCTGGGTCTTGTCCAGAACGCCGAGAAGGGATCCCTGGACCTTTTTCTCAAACAGAGTCTCCGTCAATTCGAGATTTTTGATGGTGGCCTTGTCCAGGGACATGTGGCCTGCCGTATCATACGCGTTTAAGTGAGCCAGATGGGACAAATTCTGCTTTTGGGTTTCAAAGAGATAGGAGAGCAGCGCGCCCAGAGCCGTGACGGCAAGGGGCATTTCTTCGACTCCAAGACCCTTCAGGGATTTTACCCGGAACTGTCTCAGCACCGATTCCTCGGCGGAATTCCGGTTGTAATGCCCTTCGTCTCTGATGCTGAAATACGCTCCGGAAGCGTCTCTGATCTCCCCGGAAAGCCCGTCAAGCTCTGCCGCTTCGTTTGAGATCACCTCCCTGGCCCGTATCTTTACCAGCTCGTTTAAAAGCTTTTCTATGTACCTTGAACCCGTGAGCTCCGTCGCGCTGATTTCCCCCGTGGAAACGTCGCAGTATGCAAGTCCGGCGCCTGTTTCATCAAGAAAAACCGACGCCAGATAATTGTTCTCTTTTTCGTGGAGCATGGTCTGGCTCACGACAGTGCCCGGGGTGACGATCTGGATGACCTCTCTTTTTACGATCCCCTTTGCCGCCGCCGGGTCTTCCGTCTGCTCACAGATGGCTACCTTGTAGCCTTTTTCGATAAGCTTTGCAATGTAGCTGTCCGCGGCATGGTAAGGCACTCCGCACATGGGAGCCCTCTCCTCCTGTCCGTAGCTTTTTCCCGTCAGGGTGATCTCCATTTCCCTGGAAGCGGTGATAGCGTCCTCAAAGAACATTTCGTAGAAATCCCCCAGCCTGAAAAAAAGAATGCAGTCCTGGTAGTCCTTTTTGATCTCCATATACTGTTGCATCATGGGCGTAATTTGCATTTTGTCTGTAACCTCAATCTTTCATGAACTTCAGCAGTGATCATGCGGGATCGCAGCTCAGTCGAGCTGATCGTGGGAAGCCTTCACTACAGCCTCGATCACAGGTTTGTAATCCGTTCCTGTATCGTGTTTATTTAAAAGCAGCAGATATTCGATATTCCCCTTTGCCCCGGTCATGGGAGAAAAGTCAAGGCCCTGAGGATAGAGCCCGCTTGCCTCGCCGTAACCGATGACCTTTTCGATGACTTCCCGGTGAACGGCCTCATCCCGGATGATCCCTTTTTTTCCCACCTGTTCCCGTCCGGCTTCAAACTGCGGCTTTACGAGGCAGACCAGGTTTCCGTCCTCCGAAAGGATCTGCGCAGCAACCGGAAAGACGAGCTTCAGAGAGATAAAAGAGACATCAATGCTGATAAAATCGGCCTTTTCAGCAATTTTTTCCGTTTCAAGGTAACGGATATTCACCTTTTCCATATTTACGACTCTCGGGTCGTTTCTGAGGCCCCAGTCCAGCTGTCCGTAACCCACGTCGATGGAATAGACCTTCTTTGCCCCGTTTTTCAGCATACAGTCGGTAAAGCCTCCGGTGGAAGCGCCGATATCCACGGCCACAAGCCCCGCGAGCTTCAGCTGAAAC
>DLFX01000205.1:7679-7954 GCA_002482405.1 Firmicutes bacterium UBA7709
CAAGCTTCAAGCCCCCCCGGCTGACATAAGGGCAGGTATCCTCTTTGATGAAGATCTCCGCGTCTTCCTTGATCCCTGTTCCGGCCTTGTCCACTTTTTGACCGTCTACATATACGACCCCTTCCATCACCGCGGCTTTCGCCCTTTCCCTGGACTGGAAAAAGCCCCGGTTTACAAGAATAACATCAAGCCTTTCCTTCAAGGAATTTGCACACCCTTTCTGCGATACTTTCCGAATCCAATCCATATTTTTCAAACAGCTCCGCCGTGCTTCC
>DLFX01000192.1:0-891 GCA_002482405.1 Firmicutes bacterium UBA7709
TCTATCCTAACATTTACAGTTATATATCTACTGCGCTCCTTGGCGATTACGCAGGTCGGACTTTCACCGACTTGTAAGTGACCAGCTTCGCTGGACACGCTCCAATTATATAAAAAAAATTGACAAGCTCTTTTATTGAGAACTTGTCAATCTGATTTGGTGGAGAATAGGAGGTTCGAACTCCTGATCTCTTGACTGCCAGTCAAGCGCGATCCCAGCTTCGCCAATTCCCCACGCTACTGTATAAAATGTCTGGCGACTCTTAATATTATCAGGGATTTTGGCTGTTTTGTCAATGGTTTTTCTTTAAATCCAAACCTGAAATCTGCAAAAACATCTCCTGTTTTCAAGGGAAGGCTTTCTAATTCGCGGGAAAATGGTATACTATCTAATATATTGTGAAGCGGCTTTACCGCTTCCGTCACGAATATAACGCCAGATGCCGCGGCGCCTGCCGCCGCGCGGAAATTAAAAGAAGGTGGGATACAAAAATGAATTTTAAACTTATACACAACAACATCAACGTGCTGGATTTGGAGAAGTCCTTAAAATTTTACGAAGAAGCTCTGGGCTTAAAGGAAATAAGAAGGAAGGCCGCGGCAGACGGTTCCTTTATCATCGCGTTTATCGGTAATGACCAATCCATGCACCAGATCGAGCTCACCTGGCTCCGGGATAAGAAAGAGCCTTACGATCTCGGAGATAATGAATTCCATATCGGCTTCACAGTAGACGACTATGAAGCGGCTCATGCCAGGCATAAGGAAATGGGCTGCATCTGCTATGAGAATCCCTCCATGGGGATCTACTTCATCAGCGATCCCGACGGATACTGGCTCGAGATCATTCCGGCGAAATAGAAGTAGCGCATGATAAAACCTCCGAGTGAGG
>DLFX01000192.1:935-24646 GCA_002482405.1 Firmicutes bacterium UBA7709
GATGATGAGATCTACCGGCTGATCGTAGAACAGCTTGGAGCCGCTGTGGTGACGGACCGGGAAGGCCGGTATGTATATACTACTCCTTCCTGGGAAGAGTATTACGGCTTTCAGCTAAAAGACATCAAGGGCAAATTTGTTCGGGATATCTTTCCCACGACCAAGCTTCACGACGCCCTGGAAATGAAAGAATCCTTTATCGGCGTGCNNCGCCGAAACAAGGATCAGGAGCAGGGCTGGTGCAGCTACATTCCCATCATAAAGGAAGGTCAGGTGGTCGCCGGGTTCATCCATGTGCTCTTTCACGGTCAAAAGATGGCCATAGAGTTTTCCCGGCGGTTGAACGCCATGATGGACGAGTTGGATTATTATAAGCAGGAAGTGAAACAGCTGAGAAAATCAAAATATAGCATCGACGACATCATTGGAGACAGCTCCCCTGTCCGCCATTTGAAGGAGCAGATCCAGAGGGCGGCAAAGTCCTCTTCCACGGTGCTGATCGAGGGGGAAACCGGCTCGGGAAAAGAGCTGGTAGCCCATTCCATCCACGATTTGAGCCAGCGGGCCTATATGCCTTTGATCAAGATCAATTGTGCCGCCATCCCTGCCGAACTCTTTGAATCGGAATTGTTTGGCTATGAATACGGAGCCTTTACGGGGGCGGATAAAAAGGGGAAAAAAGGAAGGTTTGAAATGGCCAGCGGCGGAAGCCTATTTCTGGATGAGATCAATCAGATGCCCCTATTCCTCCAGCCCAAGCTGCTGAGAGCGCTTCAGGAAAGCGAGATCGAACGGATCGGCGGGAAGGAGAGCATCCCGGTGGATATCCGGCTGATTGCCGCCTCCAATATCTCTTTGGAAAAGCTGGTCAGAAGCAACGAGTTTCGAAGCGATTTGTTTTACCGGCTCAACGTGCTGAACATTCGAATACCGGCCCTGCGGGATCGCAAGGAAGATATTCCGCTGCTGGTAAGCAGCATGATCGAAAAGCTCAATTTCCAACTGGGCCTCAGCGTTGGAGACGTCCATCCCCAGGTGCTTCAGCGGTTCAGCGAATACGACTGGCCCGGCAACATCCGGGAATTGCAAAACGTGGTGGAGCGGGGCATGAACATGGCTTTGACCGGAACCCTGGAATGGAAACACTTTGACGAGTATTTTCAGCATAAAGCCCTCAGGCGTCTGGGCAATTCCAGCGGCGGCCGAAACTTGCTGATCCGCCAGGCCAAGAAAAACCTGGAGCGGGAAATTCTGTTGGAAAGCCTGGAGAAATACGGGCATAATAAGGCCTTGTGCGCCAGGGAGATGGGCATATCAAGAACTCTGCTGTACAAAAAAATGAAGGAATACGGCATAAAATAGAATCCGCGGACCATAACAGGCGCGTAATTGTAAACTTTTATTTGCGTAAAATAAAGTTTACAGTTTGTCCTGCTGCAGGATTATGAATCGTTATAAGGAATAATACAGAACGAGTGTAAAATAAAGTTTACACTCGTTTTTGTCGTTTTCAAAGGGGTGAAGGCGTTGATAAAACAGGTAAATCCCACTGTTTTCAACGCATTTCGTCAAAAAATAAAAAGAATATTCGGAGTTGGTATGAGAGTTGCTCTATATAAGGACGTAACAACCTGTTGTGAGTCCGGGCCGAATCCCCTTGCAGGCCGGTCCGTGAAATTATTAGTTTTTTATGAAAGGAAAAATGTCATGAACGAAACACTAGAAAAAAATCCACAGAGGTGGAAAGTCTTGTTTGGCGGCTTTGCCTGCTATACCTTTGACGCTTTTGATCTATCGCTGCTGGCTATGTCCTTGGCTTTGATCATCAAAGATCTGAACATCTCTACCCAAAAGGGCGGTCTGCTGAGCACCATCACACTTCTGGGCATCGGCCTCAGCTCTCTGTTCGTAGGTTGGATGGCGGATAACTATGGAAGAAGAAAGACGCTGCTGTTCAGCCTGACATCCTTTGGCCTGCTGACCGCGGCCATCTACTTTGCCCAGAGCTGGGCAGTCATCATGGTTCTGCGCTTCCTGGCCGGATTCGGTTTAGGGGGTCTATGGGCCGTTTTATCCACATACATTAACGAGACCTGGGCGCCGAACCTGAGAGGAAAAGCAGCGTCCTTCACCTTGAGCTCCTTCCCTGTAGGTTCTGGCTTCGCCTCTTTCTTTGCAGGCGTCCTGCTTCCGGTATACGGCTGGAGAGTCTTATTCCTGACAGGAGCCCTGGCTATTATTCCGGCCCTTTATATGTACTTTGCCGTACCGGAATCAAAGGAATGGGAGGAGAGAAAAAAGCTGGATACCAAGGCTGACAAAGAGGCGAAGGCGCCTATCAGTCGAATCTTCTCGCCTGACTTCAGAAAAAATACCATCATTGCCACAGCCGTTTCAGCATTTGCATTCAGCGGATATTGGGGCGCATCCACCTGGCTGCCGACTCTGCTGGTGACAGAAAAAGGACTGGACACAGCTACCATGGCCAAGTTCATGGTTATTCTCAACGTGGGTATGTTTATCGGCATGAACGTGTTTGGTATAGTAGCTGATAAGCTTGGAAAAAAGGCGGCTCTGATGATTACATTTTTAGGCCTGACCATCACGCTTCCTATTTACCTGCACGCCACCCAACCAAGTATGCTGCTGATGCTGGGCCCGGTATACGCTTTCTTCGTATCCTTTACCACCATCTTTGGCTCCTATTTTCCGGAGATGTACCCTACGGAAGTCCGGGCTACGGGTACTGGCTTCTGTTTCAACTTCGGCAGAGGCCTGTCGGCTATCGCTCCCTTCGTGCTGGGAGTCGTGGCGGCCAAATACAGTCTCACCATGGGATTGGGCATCTGCTCCATATTCTTCTTCCTGTCCTTCCTGGGCATGATATTCCTGCCCAGCGGAAAGGTGCAGAAATAGAAGAAGCGCGGAGGAAGAAACAAAAGCACGGAATTGATACTTTCTAGGAGGGACGAACATGTTAGAAGGAAAAAATATCAAGATCATCGATTTGAGCATTGCTGTGGAAAGCGGATTGCCCAGCGATCCGCCGGATTACAGACCCTATATCGACTACCAGAATCACAAGGATACCGCTAAGGACATGCTGGAATACTTCGGGGATGCCTCTCTGGAGGACTTGCCTGATGGGAATGGCTGGGCGGTGGAGTTTTTAAAGATCTCTACCCACGGAGGAACCCATATCGACGCACCGTATCATTATTACCCCACTATGAACGGCGGAGAACGGGCTTGGACCATCGATGAAATCCCGCTGGACTGGTTTCACGGTCCTGCGGTAGTGGTGGACTTTACAGATAAGCCTGACGGTTACAAAGTGGAGCCGGAGGATTTCCGGGAATATTTTCAGCGCATCGGTTATGCCCTAAAACCCGGAGATATTGTTCTGGTCAACACAGGGGCCAGCAAGAAGTGGGGAAAGGCGGAATACCTGTCCTCTGGCTGCGGTATGTCCAAGGCCGCAACCCTCTGGCTGGCGGATCAGGGGATTCGGGTAATGGGTACCGACGCCTGGAGCTGGGACCGTCCGCTGCCCATTGAAGCTAAAGATTTCGACAAGACTCACGATAAAGAATTGATCTGGGAAGCTCACAGAGCGGGAGCGATCAAGGCCTACTGCCACATTGAAAAATTGACCAACCTGGAGGCCCTGCCGGTGACAGGAAGCCATTTCTTCTGCTTCCCGGTGAAAATAAAAGCGGCCAGCGCCGGCTGGATCCGGGCGGTGGCTTTCGTGGAAGAGAAATGATGAGAAGCTGTGAAGAAGGAGGTATATTTTATCATGAGTAAAACTATCATAACCGTTGCCCCTACGGGAGCTTGGCCTCAAAAGGAGCAAAGTCCGCATATTCCCATGACTCCTCAGGAAATCGCCGACGACGTATATGAATGCTATCAGGCGGGAGCCTCCATTGCCCATCTCCACATGAGGGATGATAAAGGCCGGGGAACCATGGATAAAGATAAATTTGCAGAGACTATAAGGCTTATCCGTGAAAAGTGCGATATCGTTATCAACTGCACCACCTCCGGCGATTTAAATGCCACAGATGAGACCAGGCAAGCCCATTTAAAGGCGCTGCGGCCGGAGATGGCGTCCTATGATTGCGGTTCCATGAACTGGATGAATAACAGCCTGTTTTTAAACCCTCCCCACTTTCTGGAGGAGCTGGGCAGAACCATGCAGGAATATGACATAAAGCCGGAAATTGAAATCTTTGACGCCGGCATGGTATATAACTCGCTGTACTATTTGAAAAAGAGCGTATTGAAAGCGCCGCTGCACTATCAGTTTGTTCTGGGTGCGGCCGGCGGCACGGCGGCCACCGTGGAAAACCTCGTATATCTGAAGGGCTTGATTCCTGAGGGCTCTGCCTGGTCCGCTTTAGGAATCGGGAAAAACAATGTCGCCATCCTGCTTGCTGCTATCGCCTTGGGCGGTCACGTGCGGGTAGGCCTGGAGGACAATCTGTACTTTAAGAGCGGCCAGCTGGCCACCAATGCCCAGTTGGTAACCAGAGCGGCGTCGATCATCAAGGAAGCCGGAAACCAGGTAGCTGCCCCTGAGGACGCCCGGGAGATCCTAAATCTCCGGCAAGCACAGTAAAGATCCGAGTTTCAAAACTGAAAAAAATTAATGTGAATCCCCGCCGGTGCATATGCGCCGGCGGGATTTCACATTATCAATCTCCTTGTCGATCGTTTCGTTTCTTAGAGTATAATTTTCATTGGCAAAGATAACAAAAAAACAGGAAGAAGGTAAAAACCCTCTTCCCTGCATACAAGTTAACCTGTAAAATTAATTTTGCAGAAAAACCCAACAGGAGGCTTGTATGATGGAAACAATAGTATCAGAAAAAGGACTGGACTTCAATGCTTTAGAAAAAGAGATTTTCAGAATGGGGTGTGAATTTGCGTCAGACCTGATGAGCCAGGCATTGAATATTATGGATGAGCACCTTGAAAAGGCCAGAGATAAAAAGAGGTACCGGCATAAAGGAAAGCGCTGGACTTCATTGAAAACCCTGATGGGAGAAGTGCCCTACGGCAGGACCGTGTATGAAACGGAGTTGGAAAGCGGAGAGAAGGCCTGCGTCTATCTTCTGGATGAGGCGCTCCGGCTTGAGACCTTCGGAAAGATGACATCCAACCTAGCGGCTCGGATCGCCGAATGCGTGAGCATCTGCTCCTATCGGGAAGCAGCGGAGAAAGTGAGCAGCATGACCGGTCAGACCATCAGCCACGGAGGGGCCTGGAATGTGATTCAGGATGTGGGCGGAAAGCTTTCTGATGCAGAGAAGAGCCAGGCGGATCGTGCAAAGGACGGACAGGGACAGGGAGAGATCGTGACGCCGATCCTGTTCGAGGAGGCGGATGGAGTGTGGATCAATATGCAGGGGAAGGACCGTCCTGAAAAAGGGCGGAAGCGGGAGATGAAGATGGCAGCGGCCTACGATGGCTGGGAGAAGGAAGGAAAAGGGCGCTATCGGCTGAGAAACAAGGTGCTGGTATGCGGTTTTGAGGAATCAAAGGAATTCCAGAGAAAGAAGGAAGGCGCCGTGGCGGCAATATTCGATGCCGATGAAATCACAGTCCGTATTCTGAACGGGGACGGCGGAGGCTGGATCAAGGCAGGGCTTGCGGATGCCGAGGTACACTTCCAGCTTGATCCATTCCATAAGAACCGTGAAATCACAAGGAAGGTAAAGGATGAAGGCCAGAGGGAGACAATCCGGAGGCTGCTTTCGGAAAAGCGGGTGTCAGACTGCCTGAAGTTCATCAAGGGGATTTCGGAACTTGCGGAGGATGAGGGCGAGAAGAAGAACCTTTTTAAGCTTTATGAATATTTCAGCAGCAATCAGGAGGGGCTGCTTGCCTATCAGGAAAGAGGACTGGAACTGCCGGAGCCGCCTGCGGGCGTGGAATACCGTAATCTGGGGACAATGGAGCATCATGTGTGTGATGGAGCGGCGAGAAGGATGAAGCACCAGAAAGCCAGCTGGAGCAGGGCGGGAGCGGGAAACCTGGGCCGGCTGCTGTGCCGGAAAGTGTGCGGCAGCCTTTATGAGACGGTGACCTCGCTTTCAAAGATGACCCTGCCGGAGCATTACACGGAGAGGATCGAGGAAGTCCTGAGTGCCGCCAGGGCACCGAAAAAGGACGGAAAAGGATATCTTTATCCAGTGAGAGGCAGAAGACCATTTACAGAAGCTTTTATGACAAATGGAAGAAAAGCGATACTTGGCCTGCTCGAAAACAGGAACTGCAGCGAGTTGATTTACCGATAGGATGAAAATGTAGGAAAGCGCCGATTTAAAAATGCTTTTGGAACAGGCGGATTTATTCCGAAAAGTACAGACTTTTACTTGAATGCAGAAAAAACAAAAAAGTTGCCAACGATTACTTGACACTAACGAGTTTCAATATATTTTTGCACATAATAATGACGCATGGTATAATAATTCCAATGATTTCATGCGGCGGCGCCGTAAGGAAGAAGCAATATATTTTTTCAAGGAGGAAGGACGAATGGCCGAAATCGAAAGACCAGAAGGAGCCAATGAGCAAACCGCGTCAAATTTTATTCATAATATTATAGATAAGGACCTGGAAAACCAGACCTACGGAGGCAGGGTCTATACGAGATTCCCTCCGGAGCCCAACGGATATCTTCACATAGGACACGCCAAATCCATCTGCCTGAACTTCACCACGGCGCAGAAATACGGCGGAAAATGCAATCTGCGCTATGACGACACCAATCCGGTGAAGGAAGATGTGGAATACGTGGATTCCATCGAGTCGGATGTAAGATGGCTCGGTTTTCAGTGGGAGAAGCGCCTCTTCGCTTCCGACTACTTCGATAAGATGTATGAGTGCGCCGTCGCCCTGATCAAAAAGGGAAAGGCCTACGTCTGCGACCTGTCCGCGGAGGAAATCAAGCAGCACAGGGGAACGCTGACGGAACCGGGAAAGGAAAGCCCGTACCGGAACAGGACCGCAGCCGAGAACCTGGAGCTCTTTGAAAACATGAGAAAAGGAATGTTTCAGGACGGCGAGAAGGTGCTCCGGGCAAAGATCGATATGTCCTCTCCCAACATCAATATGAGGGACCCGGTGATCTACCGGATCGCCCATGCCGAACACCACAATACAGGGGATAAATGGTGCATCTATCCGATGTACGATTATGCCCATCCGATAGAAGACGCCATCGAGGGCATCACCCATTCCATCTGCACCCTGGAATTTGTGGTACACCGCCCGCTTTACGATTGGTTTATCGACCAGCTGGCCACCGATGATTACCGTCCGCACCAGTACGAGTTCAACCGCCTGAACATGACCTACACCATGATGAGCAAGCGCAAGCTGCTTCAGCTCGTACAGGAGAAGCTGGTTTCGGGATGGGACGACCCGCGCATGCCCACNNTTCCATCTGCACCCTGGAATTTGAAGACCACAGGCCGTTATACGACTGGGTGCTGAGGGAGCTTTCCTGGCCGCAGCCGCCTCAGCAGATCGAATTTGCGAGGCTGAACCTCACCAACACCGTCATGAGCAAGCGTTATCTGAAGGCCCTTGTGGACAACGGCAGCGTGGAGGGCTGGGACGATCCGAGAATGCCCACCATCGCAGGCTTGCGCAGGCNNGAAGCCATCCGGGATTTCTGCGAAAGGATCGGAGTTTCCAAGGCAAACAGCACCGTCGATATCTCCCTGCTGGAGCACTGCATCAGAGAGGATCTGAAGGATAAGGTTGAGACCCGCATGGTGGTCATGGACCCCCTGAAGGTGGTGATCACAAATTACCCGGAAGAAGGGGAGCTGGTGGACATCGAAAACAGCAAGGAAGACGAGACCAAGGGAACGCGGAAAGTCGCCTTTTCCAGAGAGCTCTACGTGGAGCGGGACGATTTTATGGAGATCCCGGAAAAGAAATATTTCCGCCTTTTCCCGGGCAACGAGGTGCGCTTTAAAGGGGCATATTTTATCACCTGCCAGGAAGTGGTCAAGGATGCTGAAGGCAATGTGACCGAGCTGAGATGCACCTACGATCCTGAGACCAGGAGCGGCAGCGGGTTTGACGGCAGGAAGGTCAAGGGCACCATTCACTGGGTGGACGCCAAGACCGCGGAGAAAGTCAAAATCAGAGCCTACGACTACCTGATGGTGGAGGATGAAAAGGGAGAGTACGTCTTGAATCCCGATTCCATGCGCACCTTTGAAGCTTTTGCGGAGCCTGCTCTGAAAGAGGCAAAGGCCGGAGAGCGGTATCAGTTCTTCAGGCACGGCTATTATATCGCGGATGAATTTCTGACCGGTGGTGACGAGAAGGTGTTCAATCAGATCGTGGGCCTGAAGAGCTCATGGAAGAAATAGAAAAGAGGTGCGCCGCATCACGATGCGGCACCGAATAACGGGAGGAATCATATGGATTATTATAAAGCGTCTTTGAAGCTCCACGAGGAACATCGCGGAAAGCTTGCCGTTGTGAGCAAGGTTCCGCTGAAGGATAAAGACGACTTGAGCACAGCTTACACCCCCGGCGTTGCGGAGCCCTGCAGGGAGATCCACAGGGACCCTGAGCTGGTTTATAAATACACGGCAAAGAGCAATACCGTCGCGGTAATCAGCGACGGCTCCGCCGTACTGGGCCTGGGAAATATCGGAGGAAAGGCGGCGATCCCCGTCATGGAGGGAAAAGCGGTCCTTTTCAAGTCCTTTGCGGACATCGACGCGATACCCATCTGCCTGGAAACCCAGGATACGGAAGAGATCATCATGATCGCGAAAAACATTGCTCCGACCTTGGGAGGCATCAATCTGGAGGACATTTCGGCTCCGCGATGCTTTGAGATCGAGAGAAGGCTTCAGGAGCAGGTCGACATTCCGGTTTTCCACGACGACCAGCATGGGACTGCCGTCGTCGTATCCGCCGCAGCCATCAACGCCCTGAAGATCACCGGCAGAAAATTTTCGGATACCAGGGTCGTCGTCAACGGAGCGGGAGCCGCGGGCATGGCCATCGTGAAGATGCTCAAGACCCTGGGCGTTACGGATATCGTCATCTGCGATACGAAGGGGATTATTTCCAGGAAGACAGACGGTTTAACCCCCAGCAAGCAGGAGCTGGCCGAACTGACCAATTCCGAAGGATTGACGGGAACTCTCGCCGACGCCCTTCGGGGACGGGACATGTTTATCGGAGTTTCCGCCCCTAAGATGGTAACGCCGGAAATGGTGAAATCCATGGCTGCCGATTCCATCATCTTTGCCATGGCAAACCCGGAACCGGAGATCATGCCTGATCTGGCGAAGGCCGCGGGAGCGAGGATCGTCGGAACGGGACGCTCCGACTTCCCGAATCAGATCAATAACGTTCTGGCGTTTCCGGGGATTTTCAAAGGCGCTCTGGCGGTGAGAGCACCCCGGATTACCGAAGAAATGAAGGTGGCAGCCGCCTACGCCATCGCCGGTATCATTCCGGATGGGGAATTGAACGAAGGACATATCATACCAAGCGTATTTTACCCCGGAGTGGCGGAAGCGGTGGCTGAGGCCGTGGGCAAAGCCTGGACGGAGAGAAAGGATAGAAGATGAACCTGGAGAAAAGCTACCGGATGGAGCGCGATTCCATGGGCGAAATCGCCGTGGAAGCCGATAAGCTCTGGGGCGCGCAGACCCAGAGAAGCCTGGAGAATTTTAAAATCGGCACCGAAAAGATGCCGCCTGAGATCATCCGGGCTTTCGCAGTCCTGAAGAAGGCTGCGGCGCTGGTGAATGCGGAGCTGGATTGCCTTGATCCGGTTCTGGCTGACGCCATCACCGCCGTCTGCGATGAGATCCTGGAGGGGAAATGGGACAGCCAGTTTCCTCTTGCGGTATGGCAGACCGGAAGCGGGACCCAGACCAACATGAACGCCAACGAAGTGATCGCAAACCGGGGGAACGAAATCCTCGGCAAGAAGCTCATTCATCCCAACGATCATGTAAACAAGGCCCAGAGCTCCAACGATACCTTCCCCACCGCGATGCATATCGCCGCCGTGACGGAGATCGAAGAGAGGCTTTTCCCCGCGCTGTTTCATCTGGAAGAGACCTTCCGCGCTTTGAGCGGCAGATATATGGATATCATCAAGATCGGAAGGACCCACCTTCAGGACGCCACTCCCCTGACTCTGGGGCAGGAGATCGGAGGCTGGCTCGCCATGCTGGAACAGGCGGAAGGAATGATCCGGGACAGCCTGGAATATGTGCGGGAGATCGCCCTGGGCGGGACGGCGGTAGGCACGGGACTGAACACCCACCCCGAATTCGGAAAAAGGGCGGCGGAGAAAATATCGGCCCTGACGGGAACGGAATTTGTCACGGCGCCGAATAAATTTCACGCTCTTACGAGCAAGGACGCTCTGGTGCATACCCACGGGGCTCTGAAGGCTCTGGCGGCAAACCTGCTCAAGATCGCAAACGACGTCAGGTGGCTGGCAAGCGGGCCGAGATGCGGCCTCGGCGAGCTGATGATACCGGAAAACGAGCCGGGAAGCTCCATCATGCCGGGAAAGGTAAATCCGACCCAATGCGAGGCGCTGACCATGGTGTGCTGCCAGGTGATGGCAAACGACGCCGCGGTGGGTTTTGCGGCTTCCCAGGGGAATTTTCAACTGAACGTTTATATGCCGGTGCTGATCTACAACATGCTCCAGTCCATCCGGCTCTTATCGGACGCCATGGAGTCCTTCAATGAGAACTGTGCTTCCGGCATTCAGCCCAATATGGACAGAATAAAGAGCAATCTGGAGTCGTCCCTGATGCTGGTGACAGCGCTGAATCCCCACATCGGCTACGAAAAGGCGGCGGCCATCGCAAAGACGGCTTACGTCCAGGGTCTGACCCTGAAGCAGGCCGCTGTGGCCCTTGGGATTTTGACGGAAGAGGAGTTCGACCGGTACGTGGATCCGGCAAAGATGGTATAACCGCCAGCTATAAATGGGCTTACGAGGAGGAAATAAAAATGGAAGCAGAAATGGACAGCAAGGCATATATCGATGAGTATATCGCCAGAGCGAGAAAAGCGCAGCGGGAATACGAAAGGTTCTCGCAGGAACAGACCGACGAGGTCGTCATGACCATTGCAAAGGTCGTGCATGACAATGCGGAATACCTTGCGGAAATCGCGGTGGATGAGACGGGCATGGGAAACGTTCCGGATAAAACCGCAAAGAATAAGGCGAAAGCCCGGATCATATGGAACAACCTGAAGGGTAAAAAATCCAAAGGGATCATTGAGCGGGACGAAGCCACGGGAATCACGAAGATCGCAAAGCCCATGGGCGTTGCCGCCGCCATCACTCCATGCACCAATCCCATCGTGACACCCATGAGCAACGCCATGTTTGCTCTGAAGGGCGGAAACGCCATCATCATCACGCCGCATCACAAGGCGGTCAAGTGCAGTACAAAGGCGGTGGAGATGATCAACGCCGAGCTTTTCAAACTGGGTGCGCCGCAGAACCTGATCCAGATCATCGACCAGCAGTCCCGGGAAAACACGAAAAATCTGATCTCGTCGGCCGACGTCGTCATCGCAACCGGCGGGATGGGAATGGTAAAGGCCGCCTATAGCAGCGGAAAACCGGCCCTTGGAGTCGGCGCGGGAAATGTGCAGTGCATCGTCGACACCGACGCGGATATCAAAACCGCGGCGCCGCAGATCATCGCGGGAAGGATCTTTGACAACGGAATTATCTGCTCCGGCGAGCAGTCCATCATTCTGCCCGAATCAAAATATGGGGAGATGATCGCGGAGTTTGAAAAGAACGGCGCTTTTGTGGTCACAACGCCGGAGGAAAAAGAAGCCATGAGAACAGCCATGTTTGTGGATGGAGCCATGAACCGCCACGCTGTCGGCCAGTCGGTTCAGACCATTGCCAGGCTGGCGGGGCTGCAGGTTCCCGAGGACGCCAAGGTGATCATCGTGGAAGCGGACGGAGCCGGAAAGGATGATCCGCTGGCAAAGGAAAAAATGTGTCCGGTCCTGGCCGCATTTAAATATAAGACCTTTGAAGAGGCTGTTGAAATCGCCCGGACGAACCTGGAGGAGGAGGGAAAGGGCCACAGCGTGTCCATTCACTCCAACAATAAGGAGCATATCGAATATGCCGGCACAGAGCTGTCGGTCAGCAGGTTTGTGATCAATCAGGTCTGTGCCACTAGCGCCGGAGGCAGCTTCTTAAACGGATTGGCTCCGACCAATACCCTGGGCTGCGGTTCCTGGGGGAACAACAGCATCTCGGAAAACCTGGATTATAAACACCTGATCAATATTTCGAGAATCGCTTATTTTATGAAGGACAATCACGTTCCCGGCGATGAGGAGCTTTGGAGCTTATAGTTCACTTTCAAAATAAATGTAAATTTAAAAATTTACATTTATTTTTTTNNTTTTTTGTTAAATCGCGTCGATGGCGGCCTTTAATTCTCTGCCGAAGTTATCCAGCTCAACCTTTAGATCGCGGTTGCCCCCTCGCAGGATGGCCATTTCAAGCTCTGAGCAGGACGCCATGACGTCCAGCATGCCCAAAGTTCCTCCGAGTCCCTTGACCGAATGGGCGAGACGTCTGGCTTCGTCGTAATTTTCCGCTTCCAGCAGGGAGCAGATCTGCTCAGGGGTGTCGGCGTAATTGTTTTTGAATTTCTCCACGTGTTTGTAATAGATGGATTCCAGGCCGCCCAAATTTTTGATTGCTTCTTCCCGCCCCGCAAAGGGGTCTTTCTTTTTATCCGCCTGCCTTTTCGAAAGATCTGGTTTTGCAGAGAAATCGCTCTTCTGAATAATACCGGCCTTATTTTTCTGCGAAAAATAAGGGGAGATTGCGTTGTAAAACGCCATTGCCCGGAAGGGCTTCAAAATGAAGCTCTCGATGGTACTCCTATGCTCGGAGCGGGTTTGATCGTTGATATCCGTAGCGGTCAGCGCGACGATAGGAGACTTGATCTTCATTTCTCGCTTCAGGATGCCGGCGGCGGTATATCCATCCATGTTGGGCATGTGGATATCCATCAGGATCAGGTTGTAGTAGTCCGCGGGCTTTCCTTTGCATATCTGGATGGCGGCGGCGCCGTCGGCCGCGATGTCGCAGGCGATATTCACATCGTTCAGGAGCTTCACCGCAACTTCCGCGTTGATCTCGGTGTCTTCCACCACAAGGGCCTTTCCGCCGCTTCCGTCCAGGGGAACCGCATTGATCATGCTGGATGCGGCTGCAAGCTCCGGCTTCAGCGATTTTTTCGCTGGAAGGGAGAAGTAGAATTTGCTGCCCTGCCCCTTGGTGCTCTTGACCCACATACGGCCGTCCATGCTCTCTATGATGTTTTTGCAGATGAACAGGCCCAGGCCAGTGCCCTGGTGCTGTTTCGTCAGGTGATTTTCCAGCTGCTCAAATTCGCGGAACAGCTTGGAGATATCCTTTTCGGCGATTCCGATGCCCGTATCCTCCACACAGAACTGAAGAAGCGCTGTCTCTTCGTTTTCCGACAGGGTTTCCACTGAAAGCTTCAAGTATCCGGAATCGGTGAACTTGTACGCGTTATTGATCAGATTGACCAGCACCTGAACAAACCGGGTCTTATCGAGATGAAGGCTCAGCTCCGGATTGAAATCATAATCTGTTCGCCATTCGATTCCCTTGAAAGCCAGCTGGTTGGAGAACATATCTTCAACATTCCTGATCACCATTCCCAGTGAAAAGTCGGAAGGATACAGGCTGAGGGAATTATTTTTGATCTTCGACAGGTCCAGCACATCGCTGATAATGGTCAGAAGGATATCTGAAGAGGTCTCGATCTTTCTGACGAGGTCCCTCTGATCCTGGGACAGAGGTGTGCTTTTAAGGAAGTGCACCATTCCNNAGGATCGCGTTGATAGGAGTTTTGATCTCATGGGAGATATTTGCGATAAAAGAGTCCTTTGCCCGGGAATAGAAATTGATCTCCTTCAGCTGGTTTCTGAGCTGAAGCTGAAGCTCCTCCGTCTTTGTGGTATCCCGAATCAGGTGGACATATTTGTTGTTCCCCCACTCGTCTTCGATGATAAAGCAGCTGTAGAGGATATTTTTCTTCTTGCTGCCGATGATGAGATCCAGCTTTCCCTCCGCACAGGGGGTATCCGACGTAGCGTTTTCCAGAATATCCGCCAGGTTCTGGTCAAAGGTGTCGTGGAGGGTTTTCCCCTTTATGTCTTCTGTTGCGATCCCCAGAATTTCCCGGTACTTCGGATTCATGTAATCAAAGCAGTAATCCTTATCCAGGATCGCAATCCCGCCGTCGCTGTTTTCGACCACGGTGTTGTAAAGCTTGTTGAAGTAGGAATTATAGGCGTTTCTCCGCAGAATCAGGCAGAAGGTCGCCGTAGCAAAGCCCAGAAGCAGAAGAGACGCCGCTGCCAGGGAGTATTTCAGAAGCCGTTGGTGGGCAAAGGCCTCGGCCTCGCTTGCATTTAACCTGTCAACATAGCTTTTGGAAAGCTGTGTCATAAGCATAGCCTGCTCGCCATAGAGCCGNNCCCTGTCGGTTACGGCGGTTTTAAGAATGCCGACGAGGCTTTGAAAGCTGCCTAAATAATTGTTATAGAGCCGCAGCTCTTCTTCATTGAAGCGGATAGAGTCGATCTGGAAAGAACGGGTTTCTTCATAGCTTTTCAGCAGACTGTAAAATTCCAGCCGGAATTTCTCGTCGTTGGTGTTTCGATACTGGTTTGCGTTGGAGTGCATATTTTCCAGCAGATTGAAATATTTGACGCTGAGACCCAGCATGTCGTCCTTGCGGATTTCGATGGAAAGTATTTTGTCATGATACGCAAAGACTGCCATCGCATTCATGATCAGAATAATAACCAGGCTGATGATCATCACAGCCATAAAGCTTAAATTTACTTTTTTCATAGGAAACAATTTCTCCTTGCCAGAAAAAAGATAAATATTCCTTATTTGCTATATTATGACCTTAATTTTACAGCTTTATGCGATAAAAGTAAATTATCTGACAGAAAAACAGACGGAAATATTATCGATAAAAAACGACAAAAAAGCGCTTTAAAAAAATGACAAAGGAGCACTTCGTATTGTGGAGACACGGGATTTTTGCTAGAATATATGGGTATTATATGACAGGGCGCCCGATCATATCTCGGGAATATAGAAGAGGGGAAGGAACGTTGGGCACGATAGCGATACTCATCAGAATCATCATATCCATAGGAGCGGGGGTTCTCGCCGGATTTTCCGCCGTCTATGTCTTTAATCGCATTCCGGCCAAATGGCTCTGCGATTACGGCCAGGAGCCGGATCACGGCATGTGGGGCGAAAGGATAAAAAAACGGCCCTGGACGGCGGTATTTATTCTGGTCTTTGCCGCGGCCTCGCTGAAGCTGATGGATCTGAGTCCTCTTTATACCGCTCCCGGNNTCTGGCTTTTGCTTCAGATCGGCATGGCTGACAAGAAGTATCTGATCATTCCGGACCAGTTCGTGATTGCGCTGACAGTGACCGCATTCGGCTTCATTCCCTTTCACGCATCCTGGAGACTGCAGCTTTTCGGCGCGCTGGCCGGAGGCGGGAGCATTTTGCTGATGGGAATCATAGGGAAGCTCCTGTTTCGAAAAGAGGCGATTGGATTCGGCGATGTGAAACTGTTCGCGGCGGTCGGTCTGATGACCGGTCTGGAAGGGACCGTCATCATATTGATCCTTACGGTTTTCTCCAGCGCCTTTGTCTTTGGGATAGGCCTCCTGACCGGCAGGCTGAAGGCGGAAGCGGAACAGCCTCTCGGGCCGTTTATCGCGGCATCGGCGGCGTTATTCATCCTTTTCAGGCCTGAGCTTCTGTCCCTGGCGGCGCTTTATATGCAATGAAACCCGGAGACATTATGCATTGCCCACCTCTGCGCTGAAACGCTCCAGGGCCCCCCGGATATTTCCGCGCATGATGATTTCACAGAGCCGGACCATTTCCGCGGGATCGTCCTTCAAGCCATCCTGCAGCCAGATTTCGATAAACCCGGCAAAGGACATGGTATAAAAATGGGCGATAAAGAGCTTATGCTCCTGGGAAACATTCAAGCCGGCGGAGCTTTCATTTACGATGGAGAGCATGACGTGATTGAGCCCGTCATAGAAAAAGTTTCTCAGATGCTTATCTCCCAATGACTGGAGGGTGCAGAGGCAGAGGGCCTCGTTCTCCCGAATGTATTTTAAAATGCGGAGCACCCCTTCGCTCAGGGACAGGGATTCGTCGCCTTCGTCAAACAGGATCTTGGCTTCCTCTTTGAACATCCATTCCAGAAGGTCGAAAATATCGTGGAAATGATAATAGAAAGTTTGGCGGTTTACTCCGCAATCCTGGGTTATGTCATGGATGCTGATTTTATTCAGCGGCTTCATGACCATGAACTTCTTCAGGGTGTCCGCAAGCATCCTTTTTGTGGAATTGTTGGCATTTACACGTGACATCAGAAATCCTCCGCGTTTTTATTGAGCAGGAAGCTTGTCCCGTTGATGAGCATACCCATGTATTTCACCATATCGTCAATGGAGATCGGCATGTCGTTTTCAAGCCACCAGATCGAGACGGAAATCAATGCTCCCGAATAAAACTGGGCGATGATAGGAAGCGGTACCGTATGGCCGAAACCCAGCTTTTCATTATCCCGCAGCTTGGTATCGATGAGATTGCAGACAGAGCGGTGGAGCATGGGCTGGGCGGAATTGTTTCCGGCCCGCAGAATTCCCGTCAAAAGCAGTTCCTTGTTATCCGCCATATATATCAAAGACTTTCGGATGAGGCTCATGTAATAATCCTTCATGCTCTCTTCAGACATGATCTGGGATTCGCTCCCTTCGGATGTGGCCTGGGAATCATCCCCTTCGAAATTGCTGATCATCTCCTTTACGCAGAAGTCGAGCAGATGGTACTTGTCCTCAAAATGCTTGTAGAAAGTGGTACGGTGGACCATAGCCCGCTCACAGATATCCGTCACATAAATTTCCTCGAAGGATTTTTCCAGCAGCAGTGACATCAGCGCCTGGGACAGCAGCTTATAAGTTCTTCTTACCCGTAAATCTTCCTTCTTATCATTTGATTCTACCATATTTTCAGATCCTTTCAAAAAAGTTTGTCTACAAAGATTAAAATGTGTCTCCTAAGATACAAATGTGGCAATTCTGAAGCTTGAACTCTTGCCAGTAATAGTATAAATTATATTTGCGCACATGTAAAGATATTCATCACATGTCGAAAAATGCACCCTGGCCGGTGCTAGATATATAATATATAAAGGAGGAAAAAGTATGGAAGAGGAAATCAGTAAAAAGCGCACAGCGAGAAATCTGATCATTATTATCGCTGTCATCATTGTGTTATGTGTGGTTTTCGCGCTGGTTAAGAACAATTTTACAGGATCATCGGATGACCTGATCATACAGGGAAATATAAAGACGGAAGAGACGGACTTGAATTCCAAGATCGCCGGAAACGTAGAGCAGGTTCTCGTAAAAGAGGGGCAGTCAGTGAAAAAGGGAGACACCCTGATCGTCATTTCCAGCGAAAGCATCGAAGCGAAAAAGAAGCAGGCGGAAGCCGCTGAAGCGGCGGCCCAGGCCCAATACGACAAAGCCCTGAACGGAGCCAGGAGCCAGGAGGTCGCCCAGGCGAAGGCCGCCTATGATCTGGCGGAAAAGACCTATCAGCGGATCAAAGGGCTTTACGACGAAGGGGCTGTGCCTGCCAACACCTACGATCAGGCCTACGCCCAATACACTTCGGCAAAGGAAACCTACGATATGGCGGTACAGGGAGCCAGATCGGAGGATAAGGCGGCAGCGGAGGCTGTCGTAGCCCAGGCAAAGGCGGCTGAGGCGGAAGTGCAGAGCTACCTGGATGATACCGTCATTAAAGCGCCTATGGATGGCGCCGTAACCGCGCTGAATGTAAACGAAGGAGAGCTGGTTTCCACCGGAATGGCCCTTGCCACTTTGACGGGCGATGAAAAGCCCTATGTTGAGATCAATGTAAAGGAAACCGACCTCGGTCTGGTTCATAAGGGCGGACAGGTGGATATGACCATCGCAGCCTATCCCGGCGAGACGTTTAAGGGCACCATCGTCAACGTGAATCAGAAGCCCGACTTTGCCACAAAGAGAGCCACCAACAACAACGGTGATTTCGATGTGCTGTCCTATGGGGTCAGAATCGAACTGGAGCAAATCGACAAGGATATCTATCCGGGCATGACGGTCATGGTTAACTTGGGGAGACCTGACGGGAAATAGATATGAAACAGTTGCATTTTAATATTGCAAAGGCATTTTACCTCTACAAAAAGCGCCATCCGAAACGGGTCATGACCTTTCTCGTATTTATCGTGGTTCCCCTTGTGACCGGACTGATTCTGGGATACGAGATGAGCAGCGATGTGGCGGTTGAAATTCCGACGGTGGTGGTTAATCACGACAACTCGGAATTCAGCCGTGATTTCGTGAAATACGTTTCGGACAGCGAATTTTTCCATGTAATCGAGCAGGCGGACAACGACTCCCGGGTTGATGAAGCGATTTATCAGAGAGAGGCTTATGCGGGGGTCATCGTGCCGGAGGGCTTTTACCGTGATATGAAAGACGGGAAAGCGCCGAAGATCCTTGCGGTTTACGACGGGTCGACCCTGCCTGCCCTCGCTTCATCCACAAGCGCCATGACAGAGATAGTAGAGACGCTGAAAACAGCATATATGATGAATATATACGAAGGAAAGCTGAATGTGGCGCCTGAAAGCGTAATGAACCACGCGGTTCCCATCGATGTTACATATCGGCTTCTCTTTAACCCTGCCCGCAGTTTCAGGAATTTTATTCTCCCCGGCATGCTGGCGGCGTTGATCCAGGTCGGCATTTCCTGTATGGGCGCGGAGCGTGCGGGTGAGCTGCGCAAAACAAACAGCCCGTTTTCGGCGCATCTTAAGGCCATTGCCCAGTGGGGCGGCCTGGGGGCGATCTCCATCGCCATCACGCTTCTTGAACAGTATTTATTTTTTGACATGCCCTATAAAGGATCTCTGCTAGGCGGAATCCTGCTGACATATTTGTATGCGACGGCCATCCTGTTGACCGGCTATATCGTGGGATCGGTCATTCCCGACAGAACCTTCGCTTCCCAGGTGTCCGCGGTGGTCGTGCTGCCCACGACGATTCTGGGGGGATATACCTGGCCCGCCCTGGCGATGCCGGTGTTTTTTCAGAAGTTGGCCAAGATAATCCCGTTTTATTATTACGGAAACGAAATCAGGAGCCTCTGCATGGGGCCGCTGGAACTCCATCATGTGCTGCCGGATATGGGGATCATGTGCATCTTTATCCTGGTTGAGATGGGACTTCTTTTGCTGATCAGGAGACTGGGGGCGGTGCGATGAGAATTTTAAATCCGATCATAAAATACAAAAAGGTGCTTATTCTCATTTTCGTGCCGGTCGCTCTCACCATCATTTTCGGCGCATCCATGAGTCCCGTATTCGTAAACGATATTCCCATCGCGGTTCTCGATATGGACGATTCCCCCGATTCAAGGGACATCGTCGGCGATTTTGCGGAGTGCCCCACGTTTAAAATTGTGGAGGAAGCGGATGGTGTGGACCAGATCAAGGAGGATATCCTCCTTGGAAAGATCTCCGGAGGTGTGATCATTCCCGAAGGCTTTGGGAGGAATATCGCGGAAAGATCCGGGGCAAAGGCCCTGGTGCTCATTGACAGCACGAATACCCTCGTCGGCAATAATCTGAAGAGCTTCGCCTTTAAAATATTTAACGAAAAAAACTATGAGCTTCAGGTTGAAGATATGCAGTTTAACGGGATCGTTCCCTATTCCTCCGATCAGTATATCGGTACGCTGTCCTCAGCGGACAGAATGCTTTATAACCCGCAGCAGGGGTACTTCTACTACCTTTACGCGGGGATTCTGGGCATTTTCATACAGCAGACCTACCTCAACGTAGTGGCGCCGGTACTGCTGAAAGAGAAAGGGCGGTTGAAACAGCTGCCCATGGAGAGACTTGCCAGGAGGATCGGCGTGAGGGAATTTCTGCCGGAGATATTGAAATATGCGGGATTTTCCTTTATCGGCTCCCTGTCATGCCTGCTGACCGCCCATCTGATGTTTGCGTATCCATTAAAGGGGAGTCTGCTTCTGACAATGCTGCTGCAAGGGATTTTCCTTACAGGACTTACCGGTATGGCGCTTATTCTGGCGGCGATTTTCGATGATGAGACTCACTGCACACAGTTTATCATGTTTCTGACGATTCCCACCATGCTATCCTGCGGCTACAGCTGGCCCGAGTTTATGATGGCCCCGGGCTTTGGAGCAGTCATGAAGGTGGTGTGGCCGCTGTATTACTATTACAATCCTTTGAAGGAACTGATGCTGAAAGGCTCCGGCTTTGCTAACATTCAGAACTATATGGTCGGCGGAATCATATTCGCCGCAGTATGGCTGCCTGCAGGCCTGCTGATCTACCGCCGGAAGATCAGGACCATGAAACAAATAGAAAAAGAAATAGAAATAGAGAGAGGATAACCGAAACGGCTATCCTCTTTCTATGTTGTTGTATGAGTTTAATGGAGTGGTAGTATTCATTTTCTTTATTTACCTATATTACACTGTTGCAGGCAGGATGGCAATCATTATTTATCAAGTTTTCAAAATATTATAAAAAATATTCTGACAATTTTCTGAAAAATAAGCTCATAGCTCCAATTTCATATACAGGACATCCTCCATCGGATTGTCATAATAGGGAGGAATTTCTACAAAGCCTAAGCTTTTATATAATTTAATAGCGCTCTGCATGGGGGCTAAGGTATCTAAAACCATCTCTTTGTATCCGTCCTTTCGGGCTTCGTTTATAATGGCTTCAGCCAATGCGCGGCCGGCCTTGAGATTTCGGTATTCAGGTTTAACATACAGCCGCTTCATTTCACTTCGGATATCCGATTTTTTCGTATAGGCGACGCAGCCGATCACTTCTCCCTCATCGGAGAGGGCCGCCAAAAGCTTTCCCTTCGGATAGCTGTATTTTGAAGGGAAATCATGTAGCTCTTCGTCGAGATTTTGAAAATCGAGGTTTCGCCCGATTGAAACGGTGTATGTTTCAATCAATTCTTTCACTTCTTTTACATAGCTATCTCCGCTTGTTATTTTCATCTGTCAAACCTCCCGGTATATATTCTCGAACCGTAATCACTTTATCACGTTTACCGGCAGCGATTCAACAACAGAATGTGAGCTTTTTATTGGCTGTCCGCGGCTATTTGGAGGGCACCCCTGATTCGGCAAACGCGCCGATCCCGAGAACCCGGTCCAGCTCCTCCCTGGTAAGTCCGCCGTACACCTTCTTAAAGATCCAATAGAATACAGGGCCGGAAAGGCAGGCGACAGCGCCCATGATCAAAGCGTCTCTGCCGTTTGTAAACAAGGCGGTGACAGCGATTATGATGGGGCAAATGCAAATCGCACAGACTCCCTTTGTGCCGAGGGGGATTTTAAACGGTCGGGGCATATTCGGCTCTTTTACACGCAGAACGATTGCCGCGATAAAGATCATGATATAGGAAAGATTCAGCAGCATGACGTCGATAATGATCAGCTGGTCAAAGGAACCGTAACTGAATACGATATTGATGGCCGCCATGACGATGATCGAAATGTGAGGCGTCCCGTATTTTTTATGAGTCGCTTTCAGAAATTTAGGCATGAGATTATCGTCTGCCATAACAAAGGGGGTTCTGGTCCCGGATGCGAGGAAATCCGTATATAGCGACAGATTTCCGGCGATGGCGGCGATCATGAACGCAAAACCGAGCCAGGGGCCTGCGATCCGCGAACCGAAGGTAGCGAAGGATATCTGTCCGGCTCCCGCGTCGGAAGCCCAGTTCTGCCAGTTGCCCACGGCTGAAACACCGACGACGGTGGTCAGCACATAGATCCCTGTCATCACGACCATGACCCAGAACATCGCCTTTGGAATCAGCTTCTCAGGATGATTGACCTCCCCGGCCATGGTGGAGAAGGATTCATAGCCGGCATACTGCCACATGGCGATGGAAAGGCCCAGCCCCAGGCTGCCAAAAACAGATTTTCCTTCCGGAATGATGGGCGAAAACGGATTAAACTGAAGATGAAACAATCCGATAACGATGGCAAGCACAAATGGAACGATGGTGATGATCCCGAGAAGCGTCGAAACAGACCCGACCATCTCTATGCCCCGAATGTTCAGAATCGTAAACAGTATGATGAACCCAATGCAGAGAAACCATGACTCCATGTGGGTAAGAGGAATCCAAAAGCCGATATAGGTCACTGCTAAAACCACATAAACGCTGGAATCCACATAGATGGAAAGGCTGCGCCACCATCCCGCCTGGAATCCCCAGAATTCGCCCAGAGCTCTTTGAACCCAGCGGTAAAAGCCGCCTTCATCCGGTATAGCGGTACCGAGTTCCGTACAGACCAGCCCCATGGGGATACTCCAGAAAAAGGGAAGCAGGAGCAGCATCAGGATCGCCATTCCGGGTCCGGAAGAGGCAATCATATCCTCCGTTCCAAAGGCTCCGCCGCAGCAGGTACAGAACATAATAAAAAACACAGTTCTAACGGATAAGTCCGATTTTTTCATCGAATGATCGTTGTTGACATTACTCATGACATTACCTCCTGAAGTATGCTCGATCCGTACGGCAAACCGCACTGCGCGAACCCATATATCGTAATCTTTCTGAAAGCGGAATTCAATTTCAGGTTTGCTCAAAAAAGGTTACTGAATTGTGAATTGTGCGGAATTGTACGGAAAAATGGAACCTTTTCGAAAAAAACAAGTCAAAAGGAAGTAATTGGAAGTAATATGGCAGTAATGTGCATGACATTGCCGAAAAAATATAGTAAAATTGTAGCAGCCGGAAAAACCAGGGAGAAATTTGACAGTAAATGAAGAACAGCGGTAGAACGGCAGTAAATTACAGTAAATGCAGAGAGGACGGGATTATGGAGAAAAAGAAAAGCAACAGGGGCGGTCTTAAGATTTTGTTTGGGGCCGTGGTTCTGCTGACGGTTGTGGCGGTTTGGTTCATGACCTGGGGATCAGCGTCTGCCGCCGGAGAATCGGCTATAGGGGTGACGATAGACGGGGAGCCGGTGGTTTTCCAAGGTGATTACGGCACGCCTTTCATTGATTCAAATGACAGGACACAGGTGCCGGTCCGGGGAGCGTTGGAAGCGTTTGGGGCCGAAGTCACATGGGATGAGCCCTCCAGAACTGCTTCCGTTGAAAAGGACGGAGTTATCGTGCAGGTGCCGGTGGGACAGTCTTACATACTTGTAAACGGTGCGACTGTGGCCAACGATACCGTGGCGGTAATCAGGGACGACCGTACATATCTTCCGATCAGAGCTGTATTTGAGGCGTTTGGAGCGGGGGTTTCATGGGACGAGGCCAATCGAACGGTGATCGTCAGAACCGACGGGACCGTGGATAATCCTGTCGTGCCCGACCGGGGGGGAACCGTATCCCGCAGCGATGAAATGGACGCCATGTGGATATCCTACCTTGAATATATGGAGATGCCCAAGGATGAGGCCGGATTTAAGGCGGCTG
>DLFX01000192.1:24653-25926 GCA_002482405.1 Firmicutes bacterium UBA7709
GGTATGAATGCCGTCATTGTCCACGTCCGCTCCCATTTCGACGCAATGTATCCGTCCGATTATTATCCATGGTCTGTTTTTGCCAGCGGAACCCAGGGCGTCGATCCGGGGTATGACCCTCTTAAATATATGGTGACCGCAGCCCACAAAAGAGGCCTTGAATTCCACGCATGGCTGAATCCGTACAGGGTAACGGGGTACGGCTGCTATTGGGATCAGGTGGCGGCAAGCAGTCCGGCGAAGGTCTGGCTTTCCGATTCCGACCCGTCCAATGACAGGTGGGTGCTTTGCCAGAAGGGAGATTACTACCTGAATCCCTCGATCCCCGAGGTGAGGCAGATGGTGGTGGACGGAGTCAAGGAGATCGTTTCCAACTACGATGTGGACGGCGTTCATTTCGACGACTACTTCTATCCTGCCGTGAAGGACAGCGATCCTTCCCTGTGGTTCGACAAGCCGGAATATGACGCTTCAGGAAGCTCCATGAGTATCGCGGATTGGCGCCGCAATAACGTGAACCTGCTGGTGCAGGACGTCTACGCGGCGGTAAAGGAGATCGATCCGGACGTCGTGTTCGGGATCAGCCCCGGAGGCAATGTGGACAACCTGCGCAGGAACGACTCAACCTTCGCGGATATCGACACGTGGCTGTCAAAACCGGGCTATGTGGATTACATAATGCCTCAGCTTTACTGGGGCTTTGAGAGAAGAGATTCCGCAGGCAATATCGCGTCTTACGCCTATGAGAACAATTTGAAGATCTGGA
Source organism: Firmicutes bacterium UBA7709 (assembly GCA_002482405.1). The sequence continues at coordinate 25,420 of DLFX01000192.1, forward strand.
GCAGCCTTGCGGCGAAAGGAAACGCCAAATTATACATTGGCCTGAATATGGCCAACGCAGGGTGCGACGTCTTTGACAATAACCTCATATCGGAGTGGCTGCAGTGCAATGACGTCATCGCGAGACAGGTGCTGACGGCAAGGGCGGCAGGAACGGTGGACGGCTTTGCTTTCTTCCGGTATGACATGTTCAACAAGAGCGCAGCCCAGAACGAAGTGGCAAATTTGAAGAAAATACTGTAGGAAAACATCAATTAAAGGGGGAGCGACCCCCTTTTTTTCATCTAATAGGAAATATCATTTAAAAGTGGAATGACTGGGATGGCTAGGATGACTAGGAGAAATAAGGATGTCGCCATGCTCAAAATTTGGGGTATGGGACAGGCTAGGGCGTCTGCGTGTGCAAAATTTTTGGTGTGGAGTATGAATTTGCCGCTTAGAGGCCGTTAGAACGGTTAAATCTACGCCCTGCTTTAAAATTTGAGCAAAATGTTACTCCATACCGAGA
>DLFX01000282.1:0-10005 GCA_002482405.1 Firmicutes bacterium UBA7709
CCCTGCAGAACGCCCGTCAGCGTCTGGACCGTGGAAAGAAAGATCACGCCGAAGGCCATGATAAACAGGCAGGGGGCCGCGCTTACGGCGCTTGCCTTCCGAAATGGGTACAGCAGCAGCATAAGGGGCTCCGACAAGGTCATAAAGCCCAAAGCGCAGGGCAGCCCGATGATCATCGCCGTACGGATCCCCAGCCGGATATTGTAGCTCAAAAACGCCTGGTCCTTCTGTTTATATGCCACCGAAATCGCCGGAACCAGGCTCATGGCGATGGCCTGGGTCATCACCTGGGGAAAATTGATCAGCGGCCCTACAAGGCCGGTCAGCTGACCGTACAGTCCATTGGCCGCCTCTTCAGTCCACCCGGTTTCCTGGAGCCTCCTCATGACGATTCCCGCGTCTATGGTGTTCATGATAGGCATGATGGCGGCGCCTATGGTGATGGGAACGGCAATGATCAGGATTCTGGCGAGGATATCCCGGCTCCGCTCCCCATTGATCTGCTGAGCCCGTTCCACATCGTTCCTGAGGCTGTTTTTTCTGAAATAGTAAACCGTCACCACGGTGATTAGGCCGGCGATAGAGCCTGCCGTCGCACCGAAGGAAGCGCCCGCCGCCGCGAATTCCCGTCCCCGGTCCACCAGAAGATAAGCCAGTGTCAGTCCCGCTGCCACGCGGAACAGCTGCTCGGCCACCTGGGAAACCGCCGTGGGCTTCATGTCCTGCATCCCCTGGAAATATCCCCGGTATGCAGCCATGATCGGAACGAACAGCAGCGCGGGAGCAATGGACATCATAGCATATTTTGCCCCGGGATTTTTCAAGGCATGCACAATATATTCCGCACCGAAAAATAAAATAGAAGAGGAGCATATCCCGATGGCAAAAAGCAGCACAAAAGATACCCGGAACACCCGATATGCTTCATAATGCCGGCCGACAGCGATGCGCTCCGACACCATTTTGGAAATGGCGATGGGAATTCCGGCGGTGGCCAGAGTCAGAAAGAGCACATAAATAGGATAGGCCGTCTGATAGTAGCCCATCCCCTTGTCGCCGATTAAATTTGCCAGGGGGATGCGGAAAAACATCCCCATTATCTTGATGATGATCCCTGCGATCCCGAGGGTCACAGCGCCTTGTATGAACGATTTTTTCGCCATTCTATTTCAGTTCTCCCAGAATTCTTTTCACCGACTTTTCCGCCTCAAAGACTGCCTTTTCGATGTCGATGGTCAGGTATTCCCCATTCCGATACAACACCCTGCCGTCCACCATCGTGAGCAGCACGTCGCTGCCGGAAGCTGAATAGACCAAATTGTTGGCCAGATTGTGAACAGGCCGCATATTGGGCTGCGACAGATCCATCACGATCAAGTCCGCCTTGAATCCGAGGGCCAGTTTTCCGCAGTTTTCCCGGCCTTGGCCCTTCGCTCCTGAAAAGGTCGCCGCCCGCAGGGTTTCAACTGGAGTGATCAGCGTAGGATCAAACTGCTTCCCTTTGTTCGCAATGGCGAAAACCTTCATTTCTTCTATCATATTTAAACTGTTGTTGCTTGCGACGCTGTCTGTGCCGATGGCCACGTTAATTCCCTTTTCCAGCAGGAGAGGCACGTTGCAAACTCCGCTTGCCAGTTTCAGATTGCTGATGGGGTTGCTTGCAACCGTCACGTCCTTTTCCGCCAGGATGTCAAAGTCTTCCCCCTCGATCCATACGCAGTGGGCGGCGGTAGCCTTTGTGTCGAACACGCCGTTCTTGTTCAGATACTGCACCGGCGTCAGTCCGTGGCGCTTCTTGCATTCCTCATGCTCAAGCTGCGTCTCCGAAACATGGACGTGCATGTTTGCACCGACGGATTTCATATATTCCGCAAGATGGCGTGCGGTCTTCGGATTTGACGTATATTCGCCGTGAAGGCTGACGTCCACCTTGAGTCTGCCGTTTCCCTCATTGTGGTATGTTTCGAAAAGATATTTCGTCTCCTGAAAGCCCGGCAGCTCATCAATGTCCCCGTCTTCGGAAAAGTTCGTAACGCCTCTTCCCATGTTGTTTTTTACTCCGGTTTCCAGAATGGCCCGTGCCATGTCGTCGCAGAAATAATACATATCCGTAGTGGATACGATGCCGAACCGGAGAGATTCCGCGATCCCAAGGAGCATACCGGCGTAAACGGACTCTCCGTCAAGCTTGCTTTCAAAGGGGAAGATCCTCTTGTTAAGCCAATCCTGCAGGGACATGTTTTCTCCGTATCCCCTCATCAGAGTCATGGGCGTATGGGCATGGGAATTGAAAAAACCGCTCATCAGAAGCTTTCCCCTGCCGTCGAAACTGTCGCCGTAATCTTCCTGTGGCTCTACATTATCAATATAGTCAATGGTCTCACCCTTTATACCTACATACATATTGTCCCTGGCATCAAAATTTTCATCCAGTATGGTAATATTTTTAAATAACATAATAGAATCATTCCCCCTTTGCGGTGATTATTCCACGGCTGCGGCACGGCCGCACTGAAATCAACTGCATTATTGTAACATAAATCCAGCAAAAACAACAGAAGAAAAATGTTTGAATAAATACGCCCCTATTACAGATACTATTTTCACAGGAAATTGAGGTAAATTTAATCAATTTAGGAAAGCGAGGAAAATCAGATGAAAGCAACTGGAATAGTCAGGAGAATTGACGATCTTGGACGCGTAGTTATTCCAAAAGAAATTCGAAGAACAATGAGGATCCGCGAAGGGGATCCGCTTGAAATATTCACCGACAGGGAAGGAGAGGTCATACTGAAAAAGTATTCGCCAATCAGTGAATTAAGCCAGTTTGCCGGTGAGTACGCAGACAGTGCGAACAATGTCCTGGGGGACCTTGTCCTGATTTCGGATACCGATCACATCATCGCCGTATCCGGCGGACCGAAAAAGGATTTTATTGAGAAGCGGATCGGAAAAGATCTGGAAAAAGTGATTCAGGAAAAGACAAGCAAGGTTGTCCTCGAAAAAGGTGCCCTTTGCGCGGTTACGGCCGACGACGGAACTGCGGCGGATTTTGCATCGCAGATCCTCGTTCCTATCGTCTCTCAAGGCGACGCCATCGGCTCCATCGTGATCCTGTCGAAAGACAACCCCCTTGGGGAAACGGAGCTGAAAGCGGCGGAAATCGGGGCCAACTTCCTGGCGCGGCAAATGGAAAGCTGATTTTGCATATTAAAGCGCCTGCCAGGGGCATTCTCTTGAAAACCGCTCGCTTAAAGTCAACCAAAGGCTCGGACGGTTTTCCATGAGAATACCCACGGCACGGCGCCTTATATTCACCAAGTCAAGCATGTCCAAACAGGACCCAGAGGATCCGGAAAATCCATACTGGCATTTCTGCACACGTCAAACAATATGGGTACTCCCTGCTTAGATCTTTGAGCAAAACCAAATCGCAGCGCGGTTATATCCATATGATGGAGCGTCCACGGCGCTGCGCTTTATTTATGTCTGTCGATAAGCGCTTCTTACATAGTCAAACAGGCCCCGGGCGTAATATTCGCTTGAGCTCTCCGCCTGATTCAGAAGGGTGCTGAATATATCCAGATTCCGGGCGTAGTCCCCTGTTAAGAAGGTGGTGGATTCATCGATCGTGCTTCTGAGGTTTTCATACAGCCTTCCCCGCCACTCGCTTTCATCCCAGAAAGGATTGATCGACGCAAGGAAGGCGGCTCTTTCGTCGGCATTCTGGTATAGACGCCGAGTGATGCGGTCTATCTCCGAGGTATTGTCTGCCAGCTGGGCGTTGATCAGCTCAACGATCAAGTCGATATACTGATTGATCAGATTTAAATCGACTTCCACATCCTTCTCACTAAAGATCTGCCTCAACATGTCGGTATAATTGACCGACACCTGCCTCAAACGGTCAAGGGCTTCATCGGGATTTCCGATCCCCGTATACCTTCGCAGCATATAGGATCTCATCCAGGTTTCCAGTTCGAACCAAAACATTCTTATTTCGTATATGGCGTTCATCTGCGCATAGGTAATGCACCCCGAAGCCGGCCTGCCCGCCGGAGGCACGCCGGATGTGACGTAGTCATACAGCGCCTGTGCAAAGGCGTCTCCCATCCGGTTTGAAAGGCTTGTAAGATTGTCAAAGGTTTCAATATCCCTGCTGAAATCACCTGAAGCAAACGAGTTGGCCGCATCGATGGTATACCGGAGATATTCGCCAAGCATGCCTTTCCATTCGGCCTCGTTCATGTATGGATTGATCGACGCCAGGAACGCCGCGCTGTCCTCGGTGTTCTGATACAGCTGGTCGACCCTTTGCCGGACAGCNNCTGCGTCCCCGGCAAGCTGGGCGGAAATGAGTTCCCGCAGCCCGATCGTAAAATCCTGCTGCAGTTGGGTATACCGGTTTGAAGCGTTGCGGCCGAAAATGATCCGCAGCATTTCTCCAAAATCTGTGGCTTCAAGATATAACCGACCAAAGGACTCTTCAGCGGTTCCTATCCCCTTGTATCTGCTGATGATATACGCTCTGACCCACGTCGTAAACCTTCTCCAGAATATCCTCGAGTTGGAAATCAAATTTACCTGGCTGTATGTAATACAATTCTCATCAAATTTGCTTTTCGTTATCATAACAGTCTCTCCTTCAAACAGGACTTGCCGGACAATGTGCTATAACAATATATTTACTGAGAGTTCTGATAATGCATAAAACATATTGAACTGTGCGCATCAGCGACTCTTGGTGAGCGGCTCTTGATAAATAAAAAGAAGGGCCCGGCGTCTGCTTTTGAACAGACAGCGGGCCCTTCCTGAGCCTTTGTGCTTATTTTATGCTTATTCTTCTGTTTTCGTGTCCGCCGCCGGGCCCGTCGTCGAATCGATAGCCGAATCGGTGGGCGCGGTATACTTGTCGGTTAAGTATTCTATCTTTGCGGACTCTTTCATTTCAATGAGCTGCTTCTGGACTTCCAGGCTGACAAGGTTTGAAATGATGGAGTCCTTCACCTCATCGTATGTTTTCAATCCCTGGTTCTTGTCGGTCACCTTGATGATATGGTATCCGTATTCGCTTTTCACGGGCTCGCTGATTTCGCCCGGCTTAAGGGCAAATGCGGCGTCTTCGAATTCCTTTACCATCTGCCCCCGTCCGAAGGTGCCAAGGCTTCCGCCGTTGTCCTTATTGGAGGTGTCGATGCTGTATTCCTTCGCCAGCTCCGCAAAGTCTCCGCCGGCTTTCAGCTTTGCCAGGACCTCCTTCGCCGTATCNNTGGCTTGCCGTGACTTCATCCGCCTTGAAGCTGTCCTTGTTGGCATCGTAATAGGCCTGGGCGTCCTGGTCGAGGTTTTTCATCCCGGCCTGAACTTCGTCGAAATAAGCCTGCCTGTAATATTGGTTATAATAGAAATCCTTTAGCGTATCATCGGAAATATTCTTTTCCTTCAGGTATTTGCTGACTGCTTCCGTCTTTTTCGCCTGATCCGCAAAGGCTTTATAATCGGCTTTAATGGTGTCCGGAAGAATCTTGGCCTCTTTCCCGGCGTAATGCTGTTTGATCAGCTCCATGGATACCATGTCGTCCAGCATTTGAGTTCTGATGAGCTTCATGTTCTCTTCCGAAACCTGGGTCAAATCGATGCTCTGAACCATTGCCGTAAGTTCCAGATATTCCTCCAGCTGGTTTTCACTGATCGTGACGCCGTCTACCTTGACAAGATCGACGCCCGTATCCTTCGTCCCACCGCAGGCGGAAAGGCTTATGGTCATTGCGATCAGCAGGATCGCTGCTACTAATTTTTTCATTCGTTCTTCTCCTCACTATCATATTTTTGATCGCCTTCACGCAGAGCGTATAAAGGCGGCGGTTTTCCTGGGAATACACCTCCGGCCGTCAAAGGCCGTATAAATCATTGTACCATAAATTTGTTTAAAAATATGGTAGCCTGGTGAAGTTTATCTTTCCCATTATGATTGATTTTAATAAACGGTTTTACACCTGCGTGAATCAGGATCCCCATTCCGAATTCGGCGGACAGCTCCGCAACCCTCTGGGGAGTCAGCTGATTTTTTTCATGAAAGTCGAATACGACCTTCCTCGGCTCCTCGTGGACCCGTGAAATTCCCGCGTTTTCCGCCATAGCACGGACATGGGAAACCTTGATCAGATTTTCCACCTCCGAGGGAAGCTCGCCGAAGCGGTCTATGAGCTCGTCGATGATCTCTGCTTCATCGTTATCGTCTCGGATTGCCGCAATTTTTTTATACATCTGGAGCTTCAATATCTCATCGGAAATGTAGGCGTCGGGAATGAACGCCGGAACGTCGAGCTCGATGGAGGTTTCCTCCCTGTCCGGGTTGACGATCTCGCCGGACAGCGCCCGCACCGCGTCGTCCACCAGCTTGCAGTACAGCTCGTATCCGATGTTCATCATGTGGCCGTGCTGCTCCGTCCCGAGAAGATTTCCGGCTCCCCGGATCTCAAGATCCCGCATGGCGATATGAAAGCCGGCTCCGAATTCAGTGAACTCCCTGATGGCCCGCAGTCTCTTTTCCGCAATTTCCGTGAGCACTTTATCCTTCTGATACATCAGATAAGCGTAGGCCAGCCTGGTGGAACGCCCTACCCGGCCCCGGAGCTGGTACAGCTGGGAAAGGCCGAAACGGTCCGCATCCAGAATGATGATGGTATTGACGTTGGGAATATCAAGTCCGGATTCGATGATGGTCGTCGCCACGAGAACGTTGGATTCGTGGTTGACAAAATCGATCATGACGTCCTCCAGCTGCTTCTCGTTCATCTGCCCATGGCCCACGACCACCGTCGCTTCCGGCGCAAGGGCCGCGATCTGCGCTGCAATTTTGTAGATGCCCCTGACCCTGTTATACACGACATAGACCTGTCCGTCCCGGTCCAGCTCCCGCTGGATCGCATCGCGGATCAGTTCCTCGTCCTGCTCAAGCACATAGGTCTGCACCGGATACCGCTCCTCCGGCGGTTCCTCGATAAGGCTCATATCCTTAATTCCCACAAGCGACATGTGCAGCGTCCGGGGGATCGGGGTCGCGGAAAGGGTGAGCACATCCACGTTTTTCCGCAGGCGTTTGATGGCTTCCTTGTGCTGTACGCCGAAGCGCTGTTCCTCGTCGATGACCAGAAGGCCCAGATCCTTGAATCCCACGTCCTTTGACAGCATCCGGTGAGTGCCTATGAGGACGTCGACATTCCCCTTTTTCGCGGCTTCCACAATAGTCTCCTGCTGTTTTTCGTTCCGAAATCTGGAGAGCATTTCCACCTTAAACGGAAACCGCTCAAACCGGTCCTTAAAAGTATAATAATGCTGGTTTGCCAGGATCGTGGTGGGCACCAGCACGGCGGCCTGCTTCCCGTCCGCGACGCACTTGAAGATCGCCCGGGCGGCAACCTCCGTCTTTCCGTATCCCACATCGCCGCAGAGCAGCCGCTCCATGGAGAGGGGCCTTTCCATATCTTCCTTGATCTCTTTGATGCAGCGAAGCTGATCCGCCGTTTCCTCATAGGGAAACAGGTCCTCGAATTCCCGCTGCCAGAGGCTGTCGGGCGCGAAGGCATAACCGCCCCGGGCCGCCCGCTCCGCTGAAACTTCAAGGAGCTCCTTCGCCATGTTGACGATGGCGGCCTTAGCTTTCGCCTTTGTCTTTTTCCATTCGCCGCCGGAAAGCTTGTTGATCCTGGGCATGCCGCCGTCGGCCCCGATATACTTCTGGATCATATCCATCTGTTCTACGGGGACATAGAGCATATCCTCGCCGGCGTATTTTATTTTCAGATAATCTTTTTTGACCTTCTGGATCGTCAGCTGTTCGACGCCGATAAATTTGCCGATTCCGTGGTTTTCATGAACCACGTAGTCGCCCTTCCTGATATCGGTAAACGCCTTGATGGACTTTCCGCGCTTTTCAGGCGTCTTTGGCTTTCTGTGTTTCTGGGTCGTAAAGATATCGCCGTCCCATAGATAGACGAGCTTTTCCTCCGGGAACTCCATGCCGGAAGTCAGGCTGCCCTTTTCCAGCCTGATCTTCTGTTCGCTGTCGAAATGCCCGAGGAAATTTTGCAGATTCGCTATTCTCTCCTCCGTGGAGCAGACGATGGTGACTTCATAGTTCTGCTTCAGATACCCCTTTAGCTCGGTCTCCAGGAAATCCATCCTGCCGTTGAAAATCGGCGCCTGCTTTGACGCGATCTGGATGTTGGCGGAAAGCCGATCGATTCCCTTCAGCTGCTTCTGAAACGGCGTGAATAAAAATACGGCGGGATGCCTGTAGAGGCCCTCCAGGTCCGCTTTTGACGGAAACGCCTTATAGTCGCCGGGAACGGCTTCTCCTCTTTCCAAGAGCTCCTTGAAGTCCTCTTTGTCCTCCTTTTCTCGGAACTCCAGAACTTCCCCTACCCTGTCGGGATCCTCTATCATCACGATGCCGTCAGGATTCATGTAATTCCACAGGTACTCTGTATCCTCGTAAAAGTAATGGATATAGTTCTCAAGAAGCTGGACGTTGGCCGTGTTTTCTATAAAGTCCAGAAGCTGGTTTTTTCTTTGGAGCAGGTTCTCCCTCTGTGGATCTCCCAGCTTTTTTGCAAAAGCGTCATAGGCCTTGCCCAGCCGGTCCGCTGCGTAACGGAACAGGTTTTCCTCCTGGACCATCTGCTCCGCCGGGTAGATTTCAACGGACTTCAGATTCTCGATGGATCGCTGGGTCAGCGGATCAAAGCTTCTGATGGAATCCACTTCCGCATCGAAAAACTCGATTCGGTACGGGTACTCGGCGTCGGCGGGGAACACGTCCACGATCCCGCCTCTGATGCTGTACTGGCCCTTGGATTCGATGTAAGCCGCCCTTTCGTATCCCATAAAGGTCAAACTTCTTTTCACCTGTTCGATATCGGACTCGCTCCCGAGCTCGAAGCGGACCGTGTTTTCCTGGAATATCCGGTGGGGCGCCATCTTCTTCACAGCCCCCAAAACCGGGGCTATGACGACGCAGCTTTCTCCCGACAGGAGAGCCTTGAGAGCCCTGAGCCTTTCCTCCAGGCTGCCGTGACTCTTTGCGTCATATTTCAGGAACAGCTGCTCCTCATCGGGAATGACGAAGATTTTTTGCTCCACAAAAAAAGACAGGTCTTCAGCCAATCTCTTTGCCTTCGTGTAAGAGGACGTTATAATGAGGCTTTGTCCTCCTCGTTCCCTTACGATCAGGGATGCGACCGGCATGGCACGTCCCTCTGAAATACCCGATATGTTGATAAGTCCTTTGGCGTTTTTGGCCAGCGCTCTTATTTCATTGAACTTGCCGCCTCTGACTCTGTCACTCATCTTCCATTGTTTTCCCTTCAGCTTTCGTTTTCCCTTCAGCAGATGGTGCTACATTGTATTCGCCCATTGCGATATCTATTCCTTTTTCGAGCATGCATTCCACGGCCATAGCCGCCCGCTCCACCGCGCTTTCCATCAGCTCCCGCTCATCCTTGGCGAAGCCTCCCAGAACGTAACCCGCCAGGGACATCTTCCGCTCTTTCCCGATCCCGAGCCTGATCCTCGGAAACCCGTCCTCCTGAAGATCGTAAATGATGGACCGCATCCCGTTATGGGTGCCGGCGCTGCCTTTCTTGCGGATGCGGAGCCGCCCCATAGGAATATCCACGTCGTCATAGATCACGATGAGCTTTTCCAGATCGACCCTGTAATAATCCATGACTTCCCGGACGCTGTTGCCGGAGAGATTCATGTAGGTCTGGGGCTTTACAAGAAGCACCTTTTGGCCGGAGATGACGCCTTCCCCGACCAGTGCCTTATGCTTGATCTTATTGATTTTAATGTCGTGTCTTTCAGCCAGGAGATCTAAAGTGATGAACCCGATATTATGCTTGGTGTTCTCATACTTCTTTCCGGGATTTCCCAGGCCCACAATTATATACATTTTTTCTCCTATAGCGTAGATAAATATTTGCGCAGGAACCGTGAAACCTA
>DLFX01000282.1:10025-15932 GCA_002482405.1 Firmicutes bacterium UBA7709
GGTTTCCAGCGAATATTTATCGGGCTAATCGAATAGCCTGCTGATGGAATCGTTGGTAAATATCCTGATCATCGCCTCAGCAAACAGGGGAGCGACGGACAGCAGCTTGAGCTTTTCGATCTTCTTGGATTCCGGAATCGGGATGGTATTGAGCAGAACCAGCTCCTTGATGGCGGAATCCTGAATCCTTTCAATGGCAGNNATCCTTCAGGGCGTTGGCCGCGTTGGTTATGGTCCCCGCCGTATCGATCATGTCGTCCACCAGGATGACAGTTTTTCCCTCGATATCACCGATGATATTCATGATCTCCGAAACATTGGCCTTCGGCCGCCGCTTGTCCACAATGGCGATGGGAGCCTCCAGCGGGTGCGCCATATTTCTCGCTCTCGTCACGCTTCCGTGATCTGGTGATACGATCACCAGATCGTCCAATCTCATTTCTCTGAAATATTTCACAAGAATAGGCATTCCTAAGAGGTGGTCTACGGGAATATTGAAATAGCCCTGGATCTGGGCGGCATGGAGGTCCATGGTGACGACTCTGTCCGCTCCCGCGCTGGTGATGATATCCGCTATGAGCTTTGCGGTGATCGGATCTCTCGCTTTCGCTTTCCGATCCTGCCTGGCGTATCCGTAATACGGAATGACCGCGTTGATCCTTCCTGCGGAAGCTCTTTTCATCGCGTCGATCATGATCAAAAGTTCCATTAAGCTGTCATTTACAGGATCACAGGTTGACTGTACTATGTAGGTGTCAATTCCTCTCACTGTTTCCCATAGGCTCACGGATATTTCGCCGTCGCTGAATTTGCTTACTGTAGATTTGCCCAGCGGTTTTCCCATAATAGAGGCAATTTCTTCCGCCAATTCGTGATTGGAATTTCCCGCAAAAATTTTAAAATCTGTGAAGACCCCGTTCTTCATTACTACACCTCTTTCTCTTTATAGTTTACGCGTTTGCAATTACNNTACACCTCTTTCTCGTTTCTCGTTTTACTTGCTGCCCTTATCCAATAAACCCCTTCTTGCTACCCAGCCTTCGATGTTCTTTTCCTTTGCTCTTCCCACGCACAACGCCCCCTTCGGTACGTCCCGGGTCACGGTAGTTCCGGCCGCGATATATGCTCCCTCCTCCACCGTCACCGGTGAAACAAGGTTCACATTGCATCCCACAAAAGCGCCGTCCTTTACGACAGACCGGTGCTTCTTCTTCCCGTCATAATTTACAAATACGACGCCGCATCCGATGTTGACGTTTTCCCCCACGTCGGAATCTCCTATGTAAGAAAGATGGGAAGCCTTTGACCCATTGCCCATTGAGGAATTTTTGACTTCGACAAAATCGCCGACCTTCACGTTGTCCCCGATGGCGCTGTTTGGGCGCAGATAGGCAAAGGGACCTATCTTACTATTATTGCCCACCTTGCTTTCCAATATAACCGAGCTTTGCACTTCGGCGCCGTCTCCCACCGTGGAATCAACGGCTCTCGTATTCTGCCCGATGACGCAGTTTTCCCCGATGACGGTATTTCCCTCAAGGATCACGCCGGGATAAATGACCGTCCCTTTTCCTATTTTTACTGTCTCGTCAATATATGCCGCTTTTAAATCTATAAATCTAACGCCGTTGGACAGATGCTTCAGGTTGATTTCATGCCTTTTCTTTTCCTGTTCCTCGTATTCCATCAATTCTTTCATTTCTTTCCCCTCCGAATTTATTTTAAAAAAAGAAGAGAAGATAGGCTTAGGTAAGCCTATCCTTTTCGAGTATGATCTCCGCGACCTTATATATGTCCCCGGCACCCATTGTAATCACCAGATCTCCACTCTGGGCATTGTTCACGACAAAACTGGCAATCTCTTCGAAATTGNNAAACTTCCTTTTCCGGATGAATCCTCTTAATTTCATTTACGAGCTCCTTGGAGCTGATCTTGTAGATATTCTTCTCCCGTGCGGCATAAATTTCCGCCATGACGATTTTATCCGCCGCATCGAAGGATTCCGCAAACTCGTCGAACAGCGCCAGCGTCCGGGTATAAGTGTGGGGCTGAAACAAGCACCACAGATCCTTATGAGGCACGTTCTGAGCCGCCTTCAGGGTGGCCTTGACTTCCGTCGGATGGTGCGCGTAGTCGTCTACGATGGTAATGTTGTTTTTTGTCACCCCGATCACGTCGAACCTTCTCTGGGTTCCCGTGTAGACCTCCAATGTCGAAACGATGGAATCGACGGGCACGCCCATCCCGTAGCAACAGGCAAAAGCTGCCAGCGCGTTGGCGATGTTATGTTCGCCCGGTATGGAGAGCTGCATGGTGCAGAGGGTCTCCCCGTCATGGTGAACCTTGAAGGACGGCATGCCGGCGGAATTGAACTCGATATCGGATGCGTAATAATCGCATTTCTCATTGAAACCGAACGTCACCACGTTACATTTCAGCCCGTTGATGATTCCCCGGACAAACGGATTTGCGTCAAAGGCGATCACCGTTCCATTCTCAGGCACAAGGTTTGCGAATTTGTCAAAAGAATTTGCGATATGCTCTATGTCTTTAAAATAGTCGAGATGGTCCGAATCGATATTCAGAATGATTTCAATCTTCGGATTCAGATTGAGAAAGCTGTCCATGTATTCACAGGATTCCGTTACAAAATACTCGCTGTTTCCGATTCTGACGTTTCCGCCGATCTCCTCGAGATTGCCTCCCACCATGATCGTCGGATCTTTTCCACAGTTTTTCAGGATCAGGGATACCATGGAAGTGGTGGTGGTTTTGCCGTGTGTCCCTGCGATGGCGATGCTGCTCTCGTATTCCCGCATCAGCGCGCCGAGCACCTCCGCTCTCGATGCAGTGGGAATACCTTCCTCCCCGGCGGCAACGATTTCCGGGTTATCCTGGGATACCGCGGAGGAATATACTACAAGGTCTGCGCCGGCGATATTTTTTGCCCGGTGTCCTAAGGATACCACCGCCCCGCGCTCGATCAATTTATCCGTGATTTCACTTTCTTTCATATCAGAGCCGGATACCTGATATCCCCGGCTTAGGAAGATTTCGGCAATAGCACTTAAGCCTATCCCCCCGATCCCGATACAGTGAATATGCTTTAATTTCTTCAGATTAAGCATTCAGAACCTCCGTTATTTGCTCACCCGCTTTCGCAAGCTCTGGATATTATACCATAAAAAATAAAAATAATGCTGTAAAATTGACAAATTAATAAAAAACGAATAAAATCAGCTCGTACCACTTTTATATTCGTCTTTTACAGGAGGTATTACCGATGAAAAGAACGGAACGCGTCGGGGCGATCATCAAAATCCTTTCCGATAATCCAAACAAGCTTTATTCTCTGGGATATTTCTGCGATTTGTTCGGCGCCGCGAAATCCAGCGTCAGCGAGGATATCCAGTCGGCGAAGCAGATCCTGGAAAGCGTTGATCTGGGGCTCATCGAAACCATCGCCGGAGCCGGAGGAGGCGTTAGGCTCATCCCGCATATATCCTGCAGGGACGCCGAAAATCTTTTAAATCAGGTCTGCGAAAAATTAAAGGATAAAAGCAGGATTCTGGGCAATGGATTTCTCTATACCTCCGACATCATGTTCGACTCCAATATCGTAAAACGCGCCGGCGAAATCTTTTCCGGACGGTTTATGAATCTCGGCGCCAACTACGTCGTGACCATAGAGACAAAAGGGATTCCCGTCGCCCTGATGACCGCCCATATGCTGAATCTGCCCCTGGTCGTCATCCGGCGGGAAAGCAAGATTTCCGAGGGTTCCACCGTCAGTATCAACTACTTCTCCGGCTCCACGGAGAGAATCCAAAAGATGTCAATTTCTAAAAGGGCCGTAACGCCCGGTTCAAGGGCCGTCATCATCGATGACTTTATGCGCGCGGGGGGAAGCGTAAAGGGGATTTCCGAGACCCTGGCGGAATTCGATATCGAAGTCGTCGGCACCGGCGTAATGATCGCTTCTACCGAGCCTGAGAAAAAGAAGATTCAGGACTATTTTCCGTTGATTTATCTAGGTGCTGTCCACGAAAGTGAAAAAACCATTGAAGCTTTTCCGAATAGTCTGATTTTTTGTAAAAAAAACTTGTAAAATTTTGCAAGCCACTGTATAATGTTGCCATACAATATACAGAAATTGTATATCGAAGTATGTTGGGCAGGAAAGGGTGGTTTTTCAACATGAGAATAACTGATGTAAGAGTTCGGAAAGTTAACGATGAAGGAAAAATGAAAGCCGTTGTCTCCGTTACATTCGATGATGAATTCGTCGTCCATGACATCAAGATCATCGAAGGTCAAAATGGACTGTTTATTGCAATGCCTAGCCGCAAAATGGGCGAAGGTGATTTCAGAGACATCGCCCATCCATTGGTTTCAGAGACACGAAATAAGATCAAGGACGCCATTTTCGCCGAGTATGAAAAGGTCCTTGAGGAAAAGGTGGACGAAGCTGCGGAACTTGCCAGATAAGGAATAGGAAAACGGCGAATCTTGCCAAGAAATAATTTGTTTCATATTATTAAGAGAAAAACACCATGCTTTACTCGGGCTGGTGTTTTTTTATTCTTCCGTTCGCACCCAGCCCCGTTCACTCCTCTTGTCGGAAATCTTTCATGAATTAAGATAATCCTTCATATATTTAAATGATGATACGAGCGTGGATGGAGGATTCGGAATGAATTACAAAAGAAATCTGTTGAAGCCTTTCGCCATCGTTTCCCTGATGGTGATTTTTTGTTTGGTCCTGCTGCCGCTGCTTCTGGTCAGCGTGTTTCCCAAAGCCGAACAGCCGCCGCTTCCTCAAAAGCACGAGGGCGCTCTCACGACGCCGGAGTACATAAAGGTTTACCGCCATGTGAGCGGAAAGACGGAAACGATCCCATTTGAAGATTACGTTAAGGGCGTCGTAGCCGGTGAAATGCCGGCGACCTTTGAGCCGGAGGCTCTGAAGGCCCAGGCGGTCGCCCCGCGCACCTACTCCCTGTCCAAGGTCATCCGCTCCGGAGACGACGGAAATCCCGCCGCTCATCCCTCCGCGCCCGTCTGCGACGACACCCATTGCCAGGTCTACCGGAGCCCGGAAGAGTTGAAGGAGATCAAGTCGGCAGAGTGGATGAACACCGGGTGGCCAAAGATACAGGAGGCCGTCGACAGCACAAAAGCGCAGCTGATGTATTATCAGGGAGCTCTCGTGGAGCAGCCCCTGTTCCATTCCGCGAGCGGGGGCAAGACGGAAAACTCGGAAGATGTATTCGTATCCGCCGTGCCCTACCTTCGCAGCGTCGACAGCCCGTATGAAGCGGCGGCTCCTCATCAGAACGAGCAGGTCGAAGTCGCCCTGTCGGAATTTAAGCAGAAGATCAAGCAGGCCTACCCGAAGAACAACCTGGGGACGGTAAACACCGATACCGTCAAGGTCCTGGAGCGAAGCCAGGGCGGAAGAGTCGCCACCATGCAGGTGGGAAATCTGACATTGAAGGGCAGGGAGATCCGAGAGATCTTCGGCCTGCGCTCTGCCGATTTCACCGTCTCAGTGCAGAAAAACACCGTATTGTTCATAACCGAGGGCTATGGCCACGGTGTGGGAATGAGTCAATACGGCGCCAATGGAATGGCCCAGGCCGGTTACAACTATCTCGATATCCTGAAGCACTATTATACGGGCGTCGAGGTTTACTAGTGTTACAGAGTACTAGCGCTCTTTGTATTTCCCATACACTTCTTTTATATAGGTGCCGCTGATGGGGCACGTCTCGTCTGAGTCACTGAAATGCGCAGCCCAAGCTTTTTTATTGAGCTTTTCTATGGAGGACAGGTTTTTCACATTGAGAATATAGCTGCGGTGGCATCTGACGAGCAGTTCGCTGTTGATCTCGGACTGCAATTGA